>NZ_JAVJUY010000368.1:0-2182 GCF_040220315.1 Fulvivirga sp. | reverse complement strand
CTATAAAGTTAAAACTAAGCTACGTGAAATCAGGAGGATTTAATACAACTGAGTTGATTTCTCAGGTTTATGAATTTTCAAGATTGAACTGGAAGGGATTGAGGCAAAGGAGTGTTCCGGTAACGACTACATACTCCAAGACTATAGCCGAGTTCGCTTCTCATTTTGATGGTGAAATACCGGAGAATGACGTTGCAAACAACATACCCTGGTTTATCTAAACATGAGTATCGCTTCTGGTATATCGGATATTATCGGGAAATCTCTATTCTTCTTTGGCGCTGGCTTTTCTAGGAAAGCCGGATGTCTAACTTCGGTTCAAATGTTCGAAAGCATAAAGTCACAAATATTTGATTCGAGTAAATCAATTTTCTCTCCTGTGCAGAAGGAGGCATTAAAATTTCTAATTTCATGCCTTCAATATCACTCTGAATGGAGAACGATGGAAACATCGAGTAACTTCAAATTTTCTCCCAATATAGAAGAACTGGCTTTGCTTATTCGTCGGGTCAGAAACCGTGAGAACTTCCTGCCTTATCCAATTACGGGTAATTGGGCTGATAAGTTAGTGCAACTTGAATCACAATATGCTGCCGAAGATGCAGATAATGGAAACCTCTTTGAAAGTTTAGAGCTGACGTTAAAGAAGTTACTGAAAGATGAGTGGCTTACTACGAATTCCGAGTCAGACCTTTCATACTTGAAACCGTTAACGGATTTTTTGAAATCAAATAGTGACGAACAGTTCAAATTTGATATTTTTTCATTAAACAATGATACGGTCATAGAACACTTTTTCCAGCAAGAGGGTGAAGTTCCGTGGCGGGGCTTTTCAAATGGTAAGTGGTCGGATATTTCTCCTGATGATAAGAATGACCCTGGCGCGAGAGTAAATCTATATAAATTGCATGGCTCCATTGACTGGGTTCGTCTAGAGGATATGGATACTTGGGAAGAAATCAAGATTGAGGCTGAGCAACAAGATAAAATCGATGAGAAGCATAACCCCTACATAATATTTGGTCAGGGTACAAAGTCATTTTCTGTAGAGCCTTTCTTTTCACTCATTCATCATTTTAATAAAAGCCTGAACTCTAGTGATAAGCGATATATTTTTGTTGTTGGCTATAGTTTTTTTGATCCTTACATTAACAACTTACTTTTTAACGCGATTAAAGGGTATAAGAAGTTGATAATCGTAAATCCTGGCTTTGCCCCATCTACGCTATTTCGGCAGGAAAAAGTTGATGGTATGGATACGCCAGAAGCAGATAGTAAGAATTATTTCAGAGTTGTTTACGAAGAAGGGCAAAATGAGAGTAGTTTGACGGACTTTTTGAGAGAAATACAAAAAAATAGTTTTTACTCGGAATTGCCAGAATTCAATTTTCTCAGTCTTAGTGCTGAAAATCTCGAATATCTACCACTCAAAGCTGAGGATTTCGTACAATATTTTTTCTCTGACAATGGACGCCTGTTGAAGGACTATATTGATCAGTTTGAGACTCAGCGGCAGGAAGAAGAACCTTTTTAGGAGAGGATCGGGATCAGGGTGCCCCCCCCTTAGTCGAGGAACTTGGGTGTTCTGGGGACAGTTTACTAGTCAGTTCAATTCTTGGCACTTTAAATTCATTGAGAATTTTTTATTAGAGCAACACCTATTTGAGAGAAGATATCAGAAAAACGAGATGTATTTTCCCCATAGTAAAGAAATGCTTGTCCACGCGTGTTACCAGATATATTTTTACCATCGTCATTTTCAAAAGCTATTCTATGATGTGGAAGGCATAACGCTGCAGACTCATGCAACAATGCCTGAAACCAACGTGTTTCAGTTGCATTATTAACAAGGACAATTCCTTGCGATATTTTTTTAGAATTCCAATTAGAGAGGAACAATTCCACCGCAGCATCGACAATTTTTCTTCCATAGGGCGGGTTCATAAATACTCGCCCCTGTTTTTTAAACCATGTTTGTCGAAATGCATCAGATTCTGAATCAAAATACCGCTTTGCCTTAATGCGCTGGTTTGCATAAGCATTGGAAAAGGGATCAAGGTCAATTTCTCCCATAACCTCTCTTGCCATATCTGTATAAACTTTAGGAGTGAACCAAGCATCCGAATCTCTATTAAGATTCTTAGGGCTACCAGGTTTAGAACCTACATATGCTAATGTTGCG
>NZ_JAVJUY010000367.1:0-19292 GCF_040220315.1 Fulvivirga sp. | reverse complement strand
ATAACCAGAGAATACAGAGTGACTTATCGTGACTCTATACATACTTCTGAAGAATTGGTAGAGGGTGAGTTGCAACGTGTTACTAACGATTCCATTTATGTTACTATTTCTAAGGGTATGCATGAAAATTTGGAGGTTGGAGTTGGCGATACTGTTATTTTTGATGTACAAGGAATCCCTATCACAACTTACATAAGTGGAATAAGAGATGTGGATTGGCCGGTTGACCCGCCAAACTTTATTTTTGTTTTCCCTAATGGAGTACTTGAACAAGCTCCGCAAATTTATGTGCTTACCACCCGCATTGATGCCCAAAGTGTGGCCAGCCAATATCAGCGACAATTGGTAGCGTTGTTTCCTAATGTTTCGCTTATTGACCTTAGTCTCATCTTGTCAACCATTAATGAGTTTTTTGATAAAGTATCATTTGTCATTCGATTTATGGCATTGTTTAGTGTGTTAACAGGCTTGGTGGTATTGGCAGGTGCAGTATCAAACAGTAGGTATTTACGTTTGCGCGAGAATGTATTGTTGAGAACCATAGGAGCGGTTAGCAAGCAAATAGTACAAATGACCATTTTGGAATACATTTACCTGGGCTTTTTTGCTGGCCTAACCGGATTGCTGCTTTCATTACTTTCAGGATTTTTGCTGGCTACCTTCTTTTTTGAGGTGATCTTCTTGCCTGACTATCTGAGTCTTATCTATATCTGGCTTGCTATAATAGCTCTAACGGTTATTGTTGGCTGGTTAAATACCAGAAGTGTTATCAACAGATCGCCATTAGAAGTACTCAGAAAAGAGGTCTGACTTATGTATCTTTAGTATTTCTATGGTTGAATTAGTCGGATCAAAATCAAGTAAATGCTAATTCTATGCTATCTGTAAAAGGGTGCACCTTTATATTATTATTCATAATTTCAACTATTGCTCAGGCTCAAATAAAGCTGATTGAAAATAAGGGTCAATACCCGAGGCAGTTTGAGTTTGTAGGTAATATACCCGGTGGTCGGGTTTTCTTCTCAAAATCTGGATTAATGTATGAGTTTACGGATTTTGATTATCACAAACATCATACTAATGACGCCATTGACAAATTAATGGATGAATCAGGATCCAACATGGTCAATGGACATGCTTATAACTGGAGCTTTATCAACCCAAATCCTCATACAACTGTAACAGGTCATCAACCCGAAGCTACGCTACATTCATATTTTTTTGGAGATAAATCGAACTGGGTGAGTGGAGCAAGAGAGTTCAAAGAAATAGTCTTTGAAGATATTTATGCAGATATCGATTATCGATATGCAAAAACAGAAGGTACTATTCGCTATGATTTTATTGTGCATCCTAATGGAACACCAGAAGATATTAGAATAGCGTTGGATGGCTTGAGTGAATCGTTTATTGATGGATCGGGTAATTTGAATCTAATCACTTCAGTTAGTAAGGTAATTGAAACAAAGCCGTACACCTATCAAATAATTGATGGGCAAAAAGTAGAAATACGCAGCCTTTTTCATTTGGAGAATAATATTCTCTCTTTTGATTTAATAGATAAATATGATCCATGCTATGATTTAATTATTGATCCAACACTCATTTTCTCTACTTATTCAGGATCTACGGCAGATAATTGGGGGAATACAGCCACTTTTGATAGCAAGAGTAACTTGTATTCAGGAGGTATTACAAATCATTATAATGATGGAAGCTTTCCAGCAACTTCTGGAGCTTTTCAGGTAAGTACCTCTGGCTTCTGGGATGTTGCCATTATTAAATATGATTCATTAGGTCAAAATGCGTTGTATGCCACCTATTTAGGTGGCGAACATTCAGAAGTGCCTCAAAGTATGGTCGTAAACGGTAATAATGAATTGTTGATCATGGGTGTTACAAGTTCAACATCATTCCCTACCAATAATGCCTTTAGCTCTACATTTAATGGAGGTGAAAGATCACTGGCGTTTGGGTCTGATGGTGATAATCTGTTTTTTGAAAACGGCACAGATATTTTTATTTCAAAATTAAGCACGGACGGCCAAAATCTACTGTCTTCCACCTTTATTGGGGGAAGTGATAATGACGGTTTAATGTCTGTTGGTAATCCGCTTACAGCAAATTATGGAGATCAATCGAGAGGTGATATCTTCATTCGATCAAATGGAAATATTCTAGTGGCTTCAAAATCATCATCATTAGATTTTCCTGTTCTCAATTCAATTCAATCTAACAATGCTCAAGGTGTATCCGATGCAATTATTTTTGAGATGAGTCCTGATCTAAGTTCCTTGAATTTTTCAACTTATTTTGGAGGAAGTGGCATGGATGCTGCTTATACAGTTAAGGAAAGCAGTACAGGCAAAATAATATTTGGAGGCGGCACTCAATCATCAAACATTGCGAATAACCATGCTAATTTCTCATCCACCAGTTTTGGTAATATCAATGGTTGGCTGGCCATTATTGATGGGACTACTTACGCCTTGGACACAGGTTTTTACATAGGTACCGGACAATACGATCAACTGTATTTTGTTGATTTAGATATTGATGATAACATTTACACGTATGGGCAATCTGCCGGCTCGTTTCCAGTGGTGGGTGGTGTCTTTACTTCCGGAGGTGGCCAGTTTATTCAGAAATGGAATAGCGATTTAACGAGTTTAATAGCTTCTACCAAATTTGGAGCCCCTGGTGATGATCCTGACATTTCGCCTACAGCATTTTTAGTTAATGATTGCGACAATATCTATATCAGTGGTTGGGGTGGTGGTACAAATGGGACACCATACATCGGTGGAGGCACTACAAATATGCCCATCACCAATGATGCATTTCAGTCAGTAACCAGTGGCTCCGACTTTTATTTAATGACCATTTCTTCTGATCTCAGCAGCTTATTATATGCCACTTATCTGGGAGGTAATCAATCTAATACGCATGTGGATGGTGGAACGAGTCGTTTTGATAAAAGAGGTTTCGTATACCATGCCGTTTGCGCAGGATGCGGAGGTGTTTCTGATTTTCCAACTACCGAAGGTGCTTGGTCTGACACTAATAATAGTCTTAATTGTAATAACGCAGCTTTTAAATTCGATTTAGCCACATTAAGAGCTCGTATTCGAACTAACAGTATTACGTTAGATAAACCGGGTATTGAAAATATCTGCTTTCCTGATGAAATAGCCTTTCAGAATTTAAGTATAGGAGGTGTAGATTATCAATGGGATTTAGGTGATGGTACTTTTATCAATACATCAGATACGGCCACTTTTTTTCATCAATATGAACGTGCAGGTTTCTATCGCGTAACGTTAAAGGCGATCGACCCTACTACCTGCATAGGCGAGGATATTACTTCTGTTAATGTTAGAGTAAATACACCAGCTTTTACTGTAATCGATAACCAGGCAATTTGTGAAGGAAGCTCTATAGAACTCAACGCTAATGGCGGAGTCAACTATTTCTGGATAAGTAGAGATGCTACGTTTCAATCTGAAGAAAAAAGTCCGGAGGTAAGCCCGGAAGTAACTACAGTATACAATGTAACCATCACAGATGATTTAGGCTGTAATGCCACCGATACAGTTCGGGTAGAAGTAGTGCCAAGAGTTGATGTAGATTTTACTTTCACCAAAGAAACAGACTGTTTTAGTAGGTCGGTAATTGGCTTAACAAATACAAGCGATATAAATGAGGGTGATGTATATCAATGGAATTTGGGCGATGGAAATACCTCAGATTTGGAAAAATTTGTTTACAACTACGAGCAAGATGGAACCTATGAGGTTAGGTTGATAGGTAGGAAAGAGTTCTGTGTGTATGAGAAGAGTGAACTGATCGAAATTAATACCATTAAGGTGCCAAATGTATTTACACCTAATAAGGATGGCGAGAATGATGTATTTGAGATTATTTCAGCTACACAGGTAAGCCTTAAAGTCTATAATCGATGGGGGCGGTTAATTTATGAAAATGAAGATTACGAAGATAATTGGAATGGTGGAAATGAGCCTGCTGGTTTATATTATTACGAAGCTGTTATTTCCGATGAAACTACTTGTAAAGGTTGGGTGCATTTACTAAAATGATACTATGGGCATTAAATCAATCAATCCGGCAACGGATCAAGTTATAAAGGAATATAATGAACATACTTCCAAAGAAGTAAAGGAATATATTTCTAAGAGCCATTTGGCTTATGAAAGCTGGCGCAGGGTTTCGTATTCTGAGCGTGCCCTATGTTTAGTAAAGGCCGCAGAAATTTTAAGAAAGCGTAAGTCAGATTATGCCCAATTAATGGCATCTGAAATGGGAAAGGTGCTCAAGGATGGCGAAAGTGAAATTGAAAAGTGTGCCTGGGTTTGTGAATATTACGCAGAACAGGGGGAGGAAATGCTTGCGGATATTCATGTTGAATCAGACGCTACCGAGAGCCTCGTATCATATCAACCATTAGGGGTTGTTTTAGCAGTAATGCCCTGGAATTTTCCGTTTTGGCAGGTATTTAGATTTTTGGCTCCGGCTTTAATGGCCGGCAACGGAGCGGTGTTAAAACATGCTTCAAATGTTACAGGCTGTGCATTGGCCATAGAAGATGTAATTACTGAAGCAGGTTTTCCTAAAGACTTATTTAAAACTCTCATCATCAATTCAGATCAGGTTGAATCCGTAATAAGCAATGAACATGTTCAGGCTGTTACTTTAACAGGTAGTACCCCTGCGGGTAAATCGGTAGCATCTATAGCAGGTAAGAATATTAAAAAATCGGTGTTGGAATTAGGCGGCAGCGATCCTTATATAGTTCTGGAAGATGCGGACATTGAACTAGCGGCTAAAACATGTGTAACCAGTAGATTGATAAATAATGGCCAAAGCTGCATTGCAGCCAAGCGGTTTATAGTAGTGAGTAGCATCAAGGAGGAATTCGAAAAACAGGTGGTTTCTAATATGAAGCAATATACATTTGGCGATCCTTTTAACGATGTGAATTTAGGTACGATGGCTAGAAAAGATTTACGGGATGAACTGCACGATCAGGTGATTAAAAGCATAGAAATGGGCGCCACTTTATTAATGGGCGGGGAGCTAAAAGATGGTAAAGGTGCATATTATGCGCCAACAGTATTAACAGATGTGAAATGGGGTTCACCTGCATATCATGAAGAGCTTTTTGGCCCTGTTGCCAGTATTATTGAAGCCAGTAGCGAAAAAGAGGCCATTAGTATTGCCAATGATAGTTTCTTTGGACTTGGAGCGGCTGTTTTTACAAAAAATATCGAGAGAGGGAAAAAAATTGCAAGAGAAGAAATTCAATCGGGCAGTTGCTTTGTGAATGATTTTGTAAAATCTGACCCTCGACTACCATTTGGAGGTGTAAAAGGCAGTGGGTTTGGCAGGGAGTTGGGTGCTTTTGGAATTAAAGAGTTCGTGAATATAAAAACGGTTTATATCAAATAGTTAGGAATTATCTAGCATTACCTTAACGGTTCGTAGTTTTTCAATTAATTCGTCAGGATAATCGCTTCTGTATTTTTTTGTGTAATTAATAGCCCTTTCTATCTCACTGGCACTGTATGGAATTGTGTTTACTTTGCCCTCATAATAGTCGCGAATCCAATTAATTACTTTTACATTTTTGTTTACAAAGAACATGTCTTTTTAGGATGTAACTTATCTTTTAAATTAGATAGGCACAATACCCAGAATTAGGTATTTTACATCAATTCAATTTGATTTTTGAATAAAATAGCAGCAGAATCTAACAACTCCAGCCTACTCTTCAACACGTTTGTATGGTCTTCTCCTATTAGATTATAAACTTCCTCAGGGTACTTTTCCTTAATTATGGCTTGAACAATAGAATCATTCAAGGTATTTCTGATCTTCATGGATGTGCTGCTGAAATCAGATTTGGACAACCCTTTTAAAAATGCTGAGTCTAATTCATTAGTTTTCACTGCTATGCTAAAAATGCTTTCCCCTTTTCTAAAGGACTTGAATTTATTGGTAAGGGCAATGACCACGGTATTCACTAACCCATCATCAAATCGGCAAAATGCCATATCCCTGTCAATAGGAAATGGCTTTATGGTTTGACCTAATGAATCAGACTCCAGAACCCATTTCCATTGCCTGCTATGCCTATCCCAATCACTAATTAACAAATCAAAAAGGCGGCAATGTAAGAAGGCCACTGTGTCAAATTTAAAATTGTTGCTCTTTCCAGTAAGAAGGTCAAATAATTCCTCCGTGTTCAAAATATCTTTAGGATTATTAAACCTGGGCCTATTTTTCCATTTGGATCCTGGTTCTTCTTCAAACAGAACCGCCTTGCCAGCAAGAAAGTAGTTGATACTATCATGAAAATTAGGGTTATAAGGAACATATGCTATCCGTGGCGATGTATGAAAAATACCAAGTGCCTCTGACAACCCGGAAATCACTTCTGAATTAAATGGGTTCAGTGCTGAGGTCTGATCTCGTAATAACAATCTTAATGCAGAAGGGTAGAGCCAGTCAGGCAATACTTTACCCTGATCTTTATCCAACGTGCGTAAGGTAAAGCTCCGTTTCTCACGGTCTCTCACTTCTATGCTGGTAGTTTGCATACCACCACCCACTTTATGAAAATAAAACGTATCAAGCCGATGCAATACTGGGAGTGATACTTGTGTGCTCCAAACGTCTCTGTAATGACTTCCAAATAATACCTCAACCAACCTGCTCCGATCATAAAAATCGCTTGCATTAACAGTTGTAAATTTCTTGGTAGGCGAGAGGTTTTGATTCTTAGCTTCTTCCAAATGATAAGTAGTACTAAAATGACGCCTTTCTTTGAAATTTATCAGGTTAGGCAACCCATAAAAAAGGAAGATCAGCACTACACAAGTCCATATAATTTTCTTTTTGGTATTGATAACTTAAAAAGTTAAAATGTGGTCTTGCTTTCTTATCTCCGGATTAATGAAGATTAATCCAAATTGGAATAGATCGATGCTTAATGTTACTTCAAATTTTTCTTTTATCTCATTCCAGGCCCTTTCCATTTCAGCATTTCTATGAATATCATCAAAAACCAAACATGCTTTATCATTGCATCTTTTTTGAATAAGGTTGAAGTAATTCAGAGTGGCTTCATAGGTGTGATTCGCATCAAAAAACACTAAATCAATATCGGAAGCCTGGTGCATATACTTTGGCAGTGTGTTATTGATATTACCTTCAACAACAGTTACGTTACTTCGGTTATTACCTTCAAAAACAGCCTGAGCTATCGCCACAAGCGATGCACTCCCCTCAAATGTTACAACCTTTCTTGATGGCTCACAACTCAGGTAAAGTGTATTTATGCCTAACGAGGTGCCCAGTTCAATTATATTTTTGGCTTCTAAATAATCAGCTAACCGGTCTAAAAACTGACAATATTTTTTTCTGGTAATGCCTCGCGAAGCAATAGTTGATATTTTGTTGGAAGCATTTAGTGTTGACTTTGAACCAAAATCTGTCAGCTCTATTTCTTTATCACTGTTAATAAACTGTGTTCGTATTTGCTCAATTTCTTGATAACACGGTTTTGCAACATGCTTCTGCTTAATTAATTTTTGAAATAAATCATATACAAATGGGCTATGCAACGAGTGCTCATTTTCTTCGTTCAGCCAATAAGAAATAAGGCTTTTGAATTGGTGTAGAAATGACAAATCCGGAAATTAGTTGAGTTTGAAAGGTG
Source organism: Fulvivirga sp. (assembly GCF_040220315.1). Lineage (GTDB taxonomy): Bacteria > Bacteroidota > Bacteroidia > Cytophagales > Cyclobacteriaceae > Fulvivirga. The sequence goes on along the minus strand of NZ_JAVJUY010000367.1, from coordinate 11,554 downwards.
CCACCATGGTAAATTGAGGTATGGCTACACTAAACCGGTTGCCATCAACGAGTTTTTCCATAATAAATTCACCCTTCATCTTACCGAGGCCCGATTTAAGGTTACAACCTGAAACATACTGATGGTATTGACCAGGCTCTAAAATAGGTTGCTGACCAACAACTCCTTCACCTTCTACTTCTCTCATGGAGAGGGCAGCATCATAAATTTCCCACTTTCTTCTAAGCAATTGTAGTGTACTATCGCTTTGGTTTTCAATTGTAACACGGTAGGTGAAAACATAATGGTACTGACTTGGGCTTGAATAAGCCGGCTGGTACTCAGTTTCTACACTGACCTTCACACCCGCAGTAATTTCAGTGACCATTTTATCCATCAATATTATTTAAACACCCCAATTTATCGATTAGTTTTAAATTTAAATGTAAAATATTGGAATACTAAAGAATATGGATGTAAAAATTGAGAGCTCTTGGAAAGATAGGTTAAAGGATGAATTCGAAAAAGAGTATTTCAAAAGCCTTGTAGAGTTTGTAAAAAGCGAATACATGGTTCATACTGTTTACCCACCTGGTAAGCTCATTTTTAATGCATTTGATCATTGTAGTTTTGATAACACACGAGTAGTAATTCTCGGACAAGACCCTTACCACGGCCCTGGGCAGGCGAATGGATTGTGCTTTTCTGTGGCTGATGGTATAAGAAAACCGCCTTCTTTGTTGAATATTTTTAAAGAATTAAAATCTGATTTAGGGATTGAAATTAGAGAATCAGGAAACCTGGAACACTGGGCTGAGCAGGGGGTTTTATTACTTAACGCCACATTAACAGTGCGAGCAAATACAGCCGGTTCTCACCAAAAGAAGGGTTGGGAAGTGTTTACCGATGCTGTGATTAAAAAAGTGTCTGAAGAAAAAGAACACGTGGTTTTTATCCTTTGGGGAGCCTACGCGCAGAAGAAAGGAGAGATTATCGATGCCAATAAACATTTTGTCGTTAAGTCTGCACATCCATCACCTTTTGCCGCTGATAGAGGCTTTTTTGGAAGCAAACCGTTTAGTAGAGCGAATGAGTATTTGAAGAGGAATGGAATGGAAGAGGTGAGGTGGTAGACTTTGGTTTTAAGTTCTATGTTCAAAGTGTATAGTCTAAATAATTGAAGCACATTAAACTTTGAACATAGAACGTTGAACTTTAGACTAATCCTAATCAATCAAATTAAAGAACCTTGTCCATCTCACTTTATTAAAGAAACTCTTATTGCCATCTAACGAAAGCCAAATAAAGAAGCCCTTACCTACAATGTGATCTTCAGGTACAAAACCCCAGTAACGAGAATCCAGTGAGTTATGGCGGTTATCACCCATCATAAAGTAGTAATTCTGGTTAAAGGTATATTCAGTAACTTCATTGCCATCTAAAAACAATTTCCCATCTCTAATCACAGCATTTTCAGTATGATCATAGAGAGTAATGGCATCACCATAAGTGGCAAGTGTGCTTCTGTTAATAGGAATGGTCATTCCTTCTTCAGGCATCACTATCGGGCCATACCAGTCGGCATTCCATGGGAATAACTCGGGGTCATTCGGAAAAATACCCTGATCAAGTTCACCCTGATTATAAGGTTCAAATCGTTTAAATGGATTATTGGAGGCCGGTCGTATTTCCTTTACATAAGATTCTTTGCTTAACCCCTCTACCTGCTCACTTGTTAAGTAAAGTAGCTGTACAGGTGGGTCATTTGATAAAAGCTGAATTTCCGGTATGTCAAACTTATCCAATACACGCTGGCTCAGCGCATTCGTTGAAAACACGAGGTATGAATATTGCATCTGATCCGGATTCTCAACTGGACTGCCATTAATAAATATCTGCTGATCTTCAATTTTTAATGTATCTCCAGGAAGGCCTACGCATCTTTTAATGTAGTTGGTTTTAAGGTCTATTGGATAATCGATGCCCTCGTTAAGATGAACAGGCGGAATATTAAACACGACTACATCATTTTGCTTGACGTCTGTAAACCCTGGAAGCCTGTATTGAGGCAACTGAATCCAATCTACATAAGAAGGAATGTCTGTTAACCAAATTTTCTGATGTGTTAAAGGCACCTGTAAAGGCGTTTTTGGAGTACGCGTACCATAGTGGAACTTGCTCACAAAAAGAAAGTCGCCCACCAAAAGTGATTTTTCCATAGAAGGAGTAGGGATGGTAAAAGCTTCCATAATCAACCATCGGATAAGTGTTGCGGCTACTACAGCAAAGGTGATGGCATCTACCCATTCTCTTACTTTTGATTTAGGCTTCTCTTCCTTTTTCTCTTTCTTTTCCCAGAATTTCCAATTCATAGTTTGTATGTTTTTGACACTAGTATTATAGTTTGCAATTTCCTTACAACACTGTTTAAATTTTTAAATCTTTTAGAAAATCAGCCATACTTTGCACACCTCTTTTGTCTTGCAACCACTCTGCAACTAATACTGCTCCCATGGCAAAGCCTTTTCTTGAATGTGCCGTGTGCGTAATTTCAATATCGTCTATTTCAGAAGTATATTTTATAGTATGTGTACCAGGGGCTGGGTCTTTTCTTATTGCCTCTATTGGTAGTATTTCGTTTGCTTTTTTTTCTAACGACCAGTCAGAATAATCACTATTCTCTATAATACCTTCCGCCAAAGTAATAGCTGTCCCACTTGGGGCATCTTTTTTTTGGGTATGATGAATTTCCTTTATTGAAGCCTGATACTGCTTTTGTGAGCTCATTAGCTTCGCTAACTGCTTATTCAACTGAAAGAATAAATTCACACCTATGCTATAATTAGAGGCATAAAAGAATGTGCTTCCTTTTTCTATTGTTAGCTGTTCAATTTCCTGCTTTTTGTGAAGCCAACCCGTGGTGCCACTTAAAACCGGAATGTTTTGGGTCACACAATACAGCAAATTTTCATATGCAGATTCAGGCTCAGAAAATTCAATGGCTATATCTGTATTTTTAGAATTATAATTTGATAATTCTGAAGTGTTGTTTTTTGAAATTTTTCCAACGATTGTATGATTTCTTTCTAAAGCAAGGGCTTCAATTTCTTTGCCCATTTTTCCATAGCCAATAAGGAGAATATTCATTAGAATTTGAATTTAAGGCTCAGGCCCGTATTAAAACTAGTTCGAGAGAATTGATTTCTTTCCAACATAGGGTCGATTGAAACCCTTAAATCAGGATTGAGTTCAAATTCTTTTAAATGTGCGTCTATATGAGCATCCAGAATTTGAAGCAAGTAGAAAATGCCGGTTAAAATCATGTAGTAATCACGTTCTCTTCTCGCTTTGTCAATGGCCGATCTCAATTGCTCTTCATTAGCACCTGATGGGGGTGTGAAATTATCATCTTGTAAAAGCTGAAATAGTTGACCCCTAAAATCAGTATATTCATTATGGTAAAAGTTAGCAGTGGCACCTAAGAAAATAAGTCCGCCATAAACAATGGGCAGCTTCCAATACTTCTTATTATAAATTTGTCCACCACCCGGAAAAATAGCTGAATACAACGAGGCTTTTCTAGGAACAAACTTATCCGCATAGGTCTCAATTTCTTCAATATTCACTTCTTTATCACTTTCCACAATAATCTCATCGTTATTTCTGGTAGAGTCAGAAATAACTGATGGTGGTGATAGTTGACCAAAAGCGTCAATGCAGAAAATTAAAAACAAAATAAATAGCGTAAGATTCTTCATCAGACATCTAAAATCTCAAGAATTCTATTTAAGTCATCTACGGAGACAAAGGGTATTTTGATTTCTCCTTTATTACCATCTGACTTTACCTGAATCTTTGTTCCGAAGTGGGAGGTGAGCTTATGTTGTAAATTTATTATCTCTTTGTTGGTTTCTTGTGGTTCTTTAGCACCAACTTTTTGTGTGCTAGCTTCAGTTCGAACCAGCTCTTCTACTTTTCTTACTGATAAGTCCTGACTAATGATTTTTTTGAATATGTCGAGCTGAACACTTACATCTTCCACGCCAATTAGTGCTCGTGCATGCCCCATAGATATTCGTTTGTCTCGGATAGCGGCCTGAATATCCGGAGGTAGCTTAAGAAGCCTTAAATAGTTAGTAACGGTAGTCCTGTTTTTGCCAACCCTATCACCCAACTCCTCTTGTTTTAGGTTACATTCAGTTAAGAGCCTCTGATAACTTAATGCAATTTCAATCGCATTAAGGTTTTCTCTTTGAATGTTTTCAATAAGTGCCATTTCCAGCATTTGCTGATCGTCAGCAGTACGAACATAGGCCGGAATGGCTTCTAATCCTGCTAATTTTGATGCCTGATACCTGCGCTCACCAGATATAAGTTGGTACTTGCCTTTACTTAACCTTCTTACTGTTATTGGCTGGATAATACCCTGCACCTTAATGCTTTCGCTAAGTTCTTGCAGTGCTTCTTTATCAAAGTGAGTTCGAGGCTGAAAAGGGTTCACTTCAATTTCATCAAGTCTGATTTCACTGATAGAACCTATTTCATTGGAATCACCTGTTTTAATGTTTTTATCCATTGAAGGAGAATCATCAAGTAAAGCACCCAATCCTCTTCCTAACGCATTTTTTCTTTTTGCTGACATCTTTTAATTCTTATGATATGCCGTTTTTGGTAAGTATTTCCTTAGCCAGGTTTAAATAACTTACGGCACCCTTACTCTCTGCATCGTGCGCAATAGCAGGCACACCAAAACTTGGCGACTCACTAAGCTTTATATTTCTAGGGATGATGGTATCAAACACTATCTTTTTAAAATGTGTTTGAACTTCTTCTACCACCTGGTTAGACAACCTTAGTCTTACATCGTACATGGTTAACAATATCCCTTCAATTTCTAACTGTTTATTTAACCTTGTTTGGATGATTTTTATTGTGTTCAATAATTTACCCAAGCCCTCCAAAGCAAAATATTCGCACTGTACCGGAATTATAACGGAATCAGCAGCAGTTAACGCATTAATAGTTATCAACCCCAATGAAGGCGAGCAGTCTATGATAATAAAATCATATTCGCCTCTAATTTCTTTCAGACTGTCCTTCATTCTTTCTTCGCGCCTATCAATACTTACCATTTCTACTTCAGCACCCACAAGGTCGATGTGCGAAGGTAAAATGTCCAGAAACTCAATATCTGTTTTATTGATGGCTTTCTTTACACTTACACCATCTACCATGCATTCATAGATGCTATTTTCTACTTCTCTTGGATTAAGCCCTACCCCTGATGTAGAGTTCGCCTGTGGGTCAGCATCTACAATAAGTGTCTTAAATTCCAAAGCTGCTAAACTGGCGGCAAGGTTGATGGCAGTGGTAGTTTTACCAACTCCACCTTTTTGATTTGCAATGGCTAGTACTTTAGTCATTAACGAAGTAGTTTTTAAGTTTTAGTTATGTTGATTCCTTAGAAGTTTTATAGTCGCATTAATAGGCTGTTAATGAGCTTTTTACTATCTGAATGCTGCAATTTCAGGCATTTTTAGGAATCATTCCTTTATTAATTAAGGGCTACAAAGATATAAGTTTAATTGAATTATGTAAGAGCAAAGTGATTCCAAATAAATAAAATGAAAAGCCCTCATTTAGAGGGCTACTTTCATTCGTATTATATGGCTAAAGAATACTATTTTTTGCCTTTCTTTTTTGCCTGGGCTTTCATAGCATCTTCAAGTCTCTGCTGAAATTTAGACTTCTTTCTATTACCCGCATTTTTCTTATTCTCATCCAATATGGTTCTTATTTTATCTTCATCAACAAACTTTCTTATCAACACCTGTTGTCCAAACGTTACAATATTGGAAACAAAGTAATAGAAACTCAGTGCCGCTGGGTAGGAGTTAAGCACAAACATGAAAATAACCGGCATCATGTAAGACAAAGATTTCATAGGCCCTTGCACGGAACTTACTTGCTGTTGAGAGTAGGTAATAAGTATTGTAGAAGCTGTCATGAGCAACACAAACAAACTTACATGGTCTCCATAAAAAGGTATTTCAAATGGCAGACTCATGATGGAATCATAATTTGATAAATCATCGGCCCATAAAAACCCTTCACCTCTTAATTCTATGGACTGAGGGAAGAAGTAGAACATGGCCAGTAGAATAGGCATTTGTAAAAGCATTGGCACGCAACCACTTATTGGATTTACTCCCACTTGCTGATATAGCTTCATTTGCTCTTGCTGAGCCTTAGACATATCATCACCGTGCTTTTCCTTTATTTCATCGAGCTCAGGTTTAAGCACTTTCATTTTTGCCATTGATAAATACGACTTGTACGAAAGTGGTGATAATACCAGCTTGATAACCAAAACAATTAGAATAATGATTAATCCATAGTTGTCAAGTACGTTATTTAGTAAGTCAAATAATGGGATGATTACATATTTGTTCACCCAAAGCATAGGAGGATACCCTAACCATAAATTTTTAGAAAAACCTTCCGAAAATTCAGTTGTAATGTGGTAATCATTTGGACCAAAATAGTAGGTAAAATTACCACCTTCACTAGTCGTAATATCTTCCTTAGGTATGCTAAGTGATACCTTAGCATTTTTAACCATTTCAGGGTTGTTTAAATCAACATCTGTTGAGAACTTTCCTTTTGAAAAACTCTTTTCTGCGAGAATTGCAGAAAGGAAGAATCGCTGCTTAATTGTAGACCACTTTATAGATTCATTGACAATTTCTTCCTCGTATTCAGTGGATCGCTCGGACAACTCATCAAAACCATCTGAAAGAGTATAATAGTTAACAGTAGAATTAATTCTACTCATTTCCACATCTTTCTCCTGGGTAATCATCTGCTCATTCCAGTTGAACAGAATCTCATCTTTTGTAACATCACCATCTAACCCAGTGAGTTTAAGATTGTAATCTACTTCATAGGTATCATGAGCAAGAAAATATTGATGACTTACCGATTTCCCATTTCCAAGGTTCAATGAAAATGTAATGGTCTGGCCATCAGAACTGTTTGAAGAACTGGAGGAATAATACAATTCATTTAGATCAATGGATTTACTCATTGAAGTTATAAGGGTCGAAAACTCATTGGTTTTTTCAGTTATCAAACGAACAGGCTGGTCATCTTTCGATTTGAAATTCTTTAGAAGCACTTCGGTAATCTTAGCACCTTTTGTGTCGATAGATAGTTTTACTAACTCATTTTCAAGCACTGCTAAGGTACTTTCGCCATTAGCTCCTGGAGCGAAAACGCCATATTTAGTTCGATTCTCTTCATCCAATAATGAATCAGGTAGAGTTGGCGCAGGACTAATAGCAGCCGAATCAGGCATGTCTAAACTTTTCTCTACTTCTTCAGTCTGAGCAATTGGTTCTTCTTGTGGCGGTACTTCTGGCTTAAAAAACGTGAAGTACGTTATGAGCATTAAGGCTATAAGTATTAAGCCTGTAGCTTGATTTTTATCCATTTCTAAGAATTATTTTATGATTTTTTCTTAACGATTGCTGCTTCTATAAATTTTACAAATAAAGGGTGCGGATTAAGAACCGTACTTTTTAGCTCTGGATGATATTGAGTGCCAATAAACCACGGATGATCCACTAACTCAACAATTTCAACCAACCCTGTTTCAGGGTTTATACCTGTAGCTTTCATACCAGCTTTTTCTATTGCCTCTAAGTACTTGTTATTAAACTCATAACGGTGTCTATGTCGTTCACTGATATTTTGTTTTCCATAAACTCCGTATACCTTACTTCCTTTTTTCAGTTTGCAAGGATAAGCACCTAATCGCATCGTTCCACCCATATCGGTTACTTTTTTCTGATCCTCCATCAAATCAATCACCGGATTTTTGGTTTTCGGGTCAATTTCTGTTGAAGAGGCATCTTTAATCTTTAGTACGTTTCGAGAGAATTCTATTACAGAACACTGCATTCCCAGACAAATCCCGAAGAATGGTATATTGTTTTCACGAACATATTTTATTGCTTCAATTTTACCCGGAACACCCCTTTCACCAAAGCCTGGTGCAACCAGAACCCCATCCAACTCACCCAAAAGTTCTTTGGCATTATCTGAGGTTATAGATTCAGAAGATATCCAATGCAGATTTACTTTACACTCGTTGTATGCTCCAGCGTGAATAAATGACTCTACAATTGATTTATATGCATCTGGCAACTCTACATACTTGCCAACTAACCCAATTTCCACTTCATCGGTTGGGTTTTTGAGTTTTCCTAAAAATGTTTTCCACTGGTCAAGATTAGGCTCTTCTTTATTGCTGATTTTTAACTTTGATAATACCCTTTCTGCCAGCTTCTCTTTTCGCATTAGTATCGGTACATCATAAATTGTTTCTGCATCCAATGCCTCTATAACAGAGTTGATATGCACGTTACAGAACAAGGCAAGCTTCTTTCTTATATCTTGAGGGAGGTGCCTTTCAGATCGGCACACAAGTATATCTGGCTGAATACCCGCTTCTAAGAGTTGTTTAACAGAATGTTGAGTTGGTTTGGTCTTTAATTCTTTAGCCGCGCTTAGATAAGGTATTAACGTTAAATGAATTACTAAAAAGTTATTAATCCCAACATCCCATTTTACCTGTCTTACGGCCTCAATAAACGGCAATGACTCTATATCACCTACACAGCCTCCAATCTCAGTGATTACAAAATCAAATTCGCCACTTTCACCCAGCTGATAGATGTTGCGTTTAATCTCATCAGTAATATGTGGTACAACCTGTACAGTTTTGCCAAGGTATTCACCTTTTCTTTCCTTGGTAATCACATTATTATAGATTCTTCCGGTTGTAACGTTGTTGGCTTGAGATGTGGGTGAGTTAAGAAATCGCTCGTAATGTCCTAAATCCAAATCAGTTTCAGCGCCATCGTCTGTTACAAAGCACTCACCGTGTTCATAGGGGTTTAATGTGCCCGGATCGATATTAATATAAGGATCAAACTTTTGTATGGTTACATTATAGCCTCTGGCTTGAAGTAGCTTACCTAAAGAAGCAGAGATGATACCTTTTCCGAGAGAAGATGTTACCCCACCGGTAACGAAAATATATTTAGCAGAGGCCATAAGTTGATTTAGCTGTGATTTTGTTGTTTAACTTATGGGATGCAAAGGTATTAGAATAACTTGATTTTATTAAATGAACCTTCTTAATTATTCAATAAAAAAGAAAAACTGACAAAAATGGCTGAAAGTGTATGTGCATAAGGTTACTACTGCTTCCAAATTCATATTAAAGCTAAGATTAGTTTAAATAGATTAATTATTTAAACTAATTATTAATTACTAAGATTATTGTTAGTTTTATCAGCTTAAGTCAATATTGATTTTTTACTTGGAATGAATATATACACCCGTCTAACGTTAGTTCTCTTATTTGTTGGTTTTGGAAATATTGCTTTTGGGCAAACTATATGGAATTGTTCTGATGTTACTAGTAATTTCCAGGATTTCTTTCCAGTCTCAAATAAGTGTTCTCCAAGAGATCTCCTTTGGACAGTAAAATTTCGATTTCCCTCTGAGGATGTTGGAGCTCCAGCTAATGGTTATAGGATACTGTTTTTATGGGATCTTGATAATGACCCTGGCAATACTACAATAGTAAATGCAACTTGGGATGGTAATGGTTATATAGCGACAGGAACGTATACTTATCCTAAAAATGGATTAGCATGTACTTATAACCTTAGAGCGAGACTATTAATTTTGGGTAAGCCAATTTGCGGTAACACAACAACTAATTTAGATCAATCTTTAATAGTTTGGGATGATATATCAAATGCAAATATTGGAAATCATGATATAAATCAAAGTGCTGGTTCTACTGGAGTAGAAATTGGCGAAACGGTTGAGGTTTGTTTAGATGATAATGCTGCAGTGGTGATTGAAGATGCTAGTACATTCAACTGTACCGACCCCTTTGAGATTGTTCCAGCTAATCAGAATAACGAGGCAAGGTGGGTACAATGGGTTTATGGTACTGCAAGTTCAATAACAACCGGTGGTCTGGCATCTCCAGATGCCGAAAAGATTAGTATTAATGGTGTGTTTTATGATAACTCTGAATTACCGATATATGGTGTTCCAGAGTATTTACCGGCAAATGTATTACTACCTAATAGTATTTCTGATGACATTACTATGCCTGCTACAGGAGCTAATGTAGGAGAAGTATTCACTGTAACTATGCGAAGTTGGAATACGTGTAATCCTTTTGATGACAACGTGGCTGATGGCGGTCTGAATCCAAATCAGGCCCCTATGACCTTTAATATATATGGCCCTGGTACAGTACCATCACCATTGGGAGGTCCTCCATATTATGCTAGTTCTGATCCTATTTCTAGGACATTTGATATTGTTATTGCCCCAAAACCTCCGGACCCAACTCCTGTTGATAGAGTTATATGTTCGGGTGATGCTTTGCCTGACTTTCAGATAAATATACCTGTAGCACCGATTGACCATGTTGAATGGTATGAAGACAATGCGGGTACTGTTGGTACTTTTATCACTAATACTGCAACAAATACATTGCCTGTAGGAAGCTATTCCCCAGGATCGATAAATACCTCCATTCCAGGGAATTTCACTGTTTGGGCTTTATATGTATCAAATACTGGTTCACAAAATTGTGAAAGTTCGGCCGTCCCTGTTTCTCTTACAATAAGAGAAGACCTTACCCAACCTAGTGTAATAACAGGAACATCACCTATTTGTAACAACACCAATAACGTTACCTTTTCAGTAGCTGGAGCCCCAGGCAATAACCCATTTGGAGGTGCTATAGAGTACGAATGGAGTAGTACCGGAGGAGGTGGGGTCAATTTAGACGCCACTACTGGTAATAGTATAACAGCCGATTTTAATATTGGAGGTTCATTCACCTCAGTGACAAGAACAATTCGAGTAAGGCGAATTTATTCCTCTGCTCCAACATGTCCTTCAAATTACAGAACTTTCACGGTTACTATTTTTGGAACAACTCAAGGAGGAACGACTGGTCCAGATAATGACATTTGTGAAGGAGATAATACTGGAGTAATAACATTAACTGGTAGTAGAGGAACTATACTGAATTGGGAAAGACAATTCAATGGTGGTGGTTTTGTTGATATTGGTAATAATGGAAATACTACCTTCAATGAAGTATTAGCAACGGAGGGGACTTATGAATACCGAGCAGTAGTGGATAATGGTCCATGTCTTACCCAAAATAGCTCAATTACGACAATTACAGTTAATCCAATACCTGCCACACCTACAATTACAGAAGTAGGTGACGGAACAACTATATGTCAAAATGGGGATCAGGTTATTTTGCAGTCAAGCAATACTGATGGAAATGCAGATGAGTATGCCTGGTATAAAGATCCTGATTTGGTTACACCTATTCAGCAATCAAATAGCAATCAATTAATACGTACAACAGTCGCTCAATCAGGAAGATACTATGTTCAGGCAATAGGTGTTAATCCAACCGATTGTGAGAGTCCACTTTCTGTTCCTATTGATATAGTCA
>NZ_JAVJUY010000366.1:0-12806 GCF_040220315.1 Fulvivirga sp. | reverse complement strand
CAAATATTTACACGGTGTGTTTGGAAAAGGCTTTTGGACATTTTATGGAGGTCATGACCCTGAAGATTACCAACACCTTGTAAATGAAGAGCCTACTGATTTAAACCTGCACCCAAATTCACCGGGCTATCGCTTAATTCTAAATAACATTCTGTTCCCGGCAGCAAAAAAGAAAAAACAGAAGACTTGATCAGTGCATCCTATCACCTCTCACTTCAAGATTGGCAAGGATATCAGCTTCACCTTTTAAAATCTCTTTCCATCTTTTCATTACATATTCATCTGGAAGATATGTCTTTGCCAACTGAAGGAAATTTTTGTAATGTCCTGCTTCACTAACCATCAACTCATAATAGAACTTTTGGAGGCTTTCATCTTCAATATGCTTCCAAAGCAACCTAAATCGTTCACAACTTCTTGCCTCAATCAGTGCGTTAATCAACAACTTCTCAACCAACTGCTGTTCTCTACTTCCACCTTTTTTTTCCAGTTTTGAAAGCTGTAGGACGTATTCATCTTTTCGTTGCTTTCCCAATCCAAACCCGCGTTTGGTAAGCTCTTCAATCACGCGCTCAAAATGCCCCCACTCTTCTGCAACTACAGGTGTTAACATCTCAACTAGTTCTCGTTTATCAGGAAACTTAACTATCAGTGAAATACAAGAAGACGCAGCTTTTTGCTCACAATAAGCATGATCTACTAGTATATCTTCTATACTTTTCTCAGCAATATTTACCCATCTTGGGTCGGTTGGTAGCTCTAATCCAAGTATGTGTTTCTCCATATCAATCAAATAACATCCAGTCGATTCCAAAGTCTAAAATGGTTTCCTGCCCGGGATAGTAAGGTGTTATCAAATACCCTGTTCCTCTTATGCGTTCAACAATATTATTCACTTTCAGAAATGCCCTGCCCCTGTTAATTTTTATGTTAAAAAAGACATCAATTAATGGATATGAGTTTACTTCAAATTCATCCTGAACAAAATATTGCATACTTGAAGGATCATAACCATTGGCAAAATATGCCGATCGCTGATGATAATCTATACCAAACTGCATTTCCAAATTTCCTTCATAAAAAATATTAGTATAGAATAACTGAGCATTAAGAATAAAATCCGGAACATTAACTGCATCAGCACTAGAGCCAGATACATTTCCGTAAATCGCTTGACCCTTTAAAACAAACCTTTTAAAGAAAGTATAGGACATTTGAACATCCGCACTAATTATATTAACATCTCCACCTGCCTGCTGTGGTTGTATATTTCTAATCGAATCAGCTGAGGGGTTAATCTTTTCAAGATACACATAATCTGATATTAAATTATAGCTTACGGAAGGTCTGAAACTTAATCCTTTATAATTAAGGTTAAGCCCGGATTCGAGTTTTGTGTTAATGGTAGATTCATAGTCATTCCGCCAATTATTATGCCTACTCAGATAAGCCCTTTGCACATAAGAAGGCAAATATCTGGAACTAGCCCCTTTGGCATAAAACCACGTGTTTCTTATCTCGGCATCTAACTTATAATTCTCACCGGACAGGTATTCACCAGCCACAGATATATAACTTAATGAATCGTTACCAAACCTAAGGTTGAAGCCACCATAATGCTCCATGTAATAGGTGCCGTAATCAAGTTCCCCTTCATCGATGAATTTAAAGTCCATATTCACTTCCCTGCCTCTGTAATAAAAGCTGTAGAATGTCTTGCCTATATCTCCTTTAACACCCACCTCATGCTGTCTGTATATAATTTTTGATCGATCTTTAATGGGGATTGTATCTAATGCCACAGGACCAAAAAAAGCCGAATCTGTTTCTATGCCGCTTGTTGCTGTGTTGGTAAAGTCATTTAATTGCTTGTAGCGGTCATGGCTATGAAAAAATTGCACCTGATCCGTTAACTTATATTGTTGATATAAATGGTAGTTGGTTCTCAGCTCACGTGTTTGTGCATCTTGTAAATTTGCTTGTCTGTTTTCTTTGAAATAAGTTCTAAAGGTAGAGTCTTCAGGGTCGATAAGAATGCCGCCATATTCTGCCACCTCTTGATTATTTCTTGAGAAATTACCAGACACAAAATATTTACCATTTTTGGTTCTATAATTACCATGGACATTATAGTAAGTGCCTAAAACGTTCCGATCTCCCCTCCGCTCCCGCTCAATCTGTTTATCTATTAATAGCCCTCGGTAATTAAAACCAAAATTTGAACGTTCATCTATATTTCTCGTGTACTGAGCCTCGGTAATTGACCTGCCCTGCCCACCCCAAATAATCCCAAATTTTGAATAGGGTGATTTAGTATTATAAATTTTTATTTCCTCTGGATCCTTAAAATACAAATCATAGATATTAAACCCTGACCTACCTCCTATTATATCAGGAGCCTGAGGATAAATAGGACTTATGGGCGTGCCGATATTACCTAAATTCTGATATAAATTTCGTTCCCTTGCTATAAATTGATGTTTATGAAAATCGGTGATTGATGTGTCCAATACACTCCACTTTTGATTGTTGTACTTTATGTGTTTTTCCAGGGTAAATTGAGTTGTTGTCGGCCCATACACCTGTTTGGTTGAATCGTCTAATATGGATGAGCCTACCTTCTTCTCAGCTTTTGGAGCTGGTGATGAATTAATGCCTCCAGCACCACTGGTTCTTCCTTGATTGTTAAAATCTCCGCTAATTACCCTCTTACGCTGACCTAAGGCAATGTTTCCAATCAATAATAAAAGTATAAGAAGCTTAATACGCACGCCCAAAATTAGATAATTAGATTAATTCCCTGCATCCTTAATTGATTCCAGTACCACCTTATCAAAAACCTCACCATTTTCTAAAAAATAGTGCTCTATGGGTGTATAAAAAATGGGGAGATGATTTACAACACTTTTTATTTCGCCATTCAGCAGTTTTACCATATCCTTTTCTGTTGTAACGATAGATTTATCCTGGAATGGAATCTGCCTATAACGCTCTTCTACTAAATTCATATCTTTCGATGTATAGGCATGATGATCATTGAAATAAATATCATCTACTAAATTATAGTGTGACGAGATATGATCGGTGAATGGTTTATTAAAGGCAAGCCCTGAAAATAATAGCACATTTTTACTCAAACTGGAATATTCTTGGTTCAAAGGTATTGGATCCAAATATTTAATGGCTGAAAAGTACACCTGGCAATCCGCATATTTGGCTATTCTTTCACTAATCAAATTACGTTCACTTTCATTTATATCATGAGGACATTTAGTTACCACAATAATATCCGCTCTTTCAGCACCATTTCTCGCCTCTCTTAGCCTGCCAAAAGGCAACACATAATCATCATAAAATGGACGGTTATAATCTGTCAATAAAATATTGAGGGTAGGCTTCACATAGCGATGCTGATAGGAATCATCCATTACTATTACCTCAGGAGATAATTCAGCCAAAATGTACGGAATAGCAACTGCTCTTTCTTCCGCAACAGAAACATTTATTTTCTTAAACTTATTATAAAACTGAAAAGGTTCATCACCCAGGGTGCGAGCGTTATCACCTGCGCTTGCGATTCTAAAGCCTTTTGTTTTTCTGCCATATCCTCTACTTAACGTGGTCACTTTTTTATTTTTACTCAAAAGTCGAATTAAATACTCTACCATGGGGCTTTTACCAGTCCCACCCACAGTTAGGTTGCCAACACCAATTACATTCGCATCAAATTCAAAAGACTTTTTGTACCCGATATCAAACAAATAGTTCCTTAATCTGGTAACACCATCATAAAGAATGGCAAAAGGAAACAAAATCCATTTTAAAATATTCATATCAGAAGTTTATGCCTCTTATATTTTGTTATTTTTGGAAGAGCCGCAAAATTGGTGATTTATGACTAGAATAAAAGATATTATCACACATTTAGAATCTATTGCACCATTAAGTTATCAGGAAAGCTATGACAATAGCGGTTTATTGGTAGGTAGCCAAAACGACCCGGTAAATGGTATCTTGATTACCTTGGATGTAACAGAAGATGTAGTGGAGGAAGCAATAAACCTCAAAACTAATTTAATTATTTCCCATCACCCTATCATTTTTAAGGGCTTAAAGTCGATTACTGGTAAAAACTATGTGGAGAGAACAGTTCTGAAGGCAATTCAGAATAACATTGCCATTTACGCCATACACACAAACCTCGACAACATAATTAATGGCGTTAATTATAAAATAGCGAGTCTGATTGGTCTTCAGAATTTAGAAATTCTATTGCCGAAAGGTGATACATTAGTTAAGCTAGTTACTTATGCTCCAAATAAATCAGCTGACAAAGTGAGGCAGGGGCTGTTTGAAGCCGGAGCGGGAAACATCGGAAACTATTCTGAATGTGCCTTTACATCTGAAGGAATAGGTCAATTTACTCCAAATGACAGGGCCAACCCCACTATTGGAAACAATAATAAAGCAGAAAAAGTTGATGAGGTCCGAATCGAAGTAATTGTTCCAAAACATGATTCTCGTAAAGTCATTCAAAAATTAAATGCTGTTCACCCATATGAGGAAGTTGCTTATTATATACTACCAATAAGTAATGCTAATCAGGAAGTTGGCTCAGGTATGATTGGTGAGCTTGAAGAGGAGATTTCTACTTTAGACTTTCTAAAGCAAGTAAAGAGCATAATGAAAGCAGGTTGCGTAAGACACACCAAACTAGTTAAGGATAAAATTAAAAAAGTAGCTGTTTGTGGAGGATCAGGTAGTTTTCTTTTATCACAGGCCAAAAGACAAGGTGCTGATGTCTTTATTACCGCAGATTTTAAGTACCACGAGTTTTTTGATGCAGAAGATAACATCGTAATAGCGGATATAGGGCACTATGAAAGTGAACAATTCACAAAAGAATTAATTCATGAGTTATTAAGTGAAAAATTTACTACTTTTGCACTCAATTTGTCAAACACCGTTACAAACCCTATTAGCTATCTTTAAAATACATGGAAAATAACACCGTAGCACAAAAATTAGAGGCACTCGTAAAATTACAATCCATTGACACAAAATTAGACCAGCTTAAAAAACTTAGAGGCGATTTGCCCGAAGAAGTTCAAGACCTAGAAGATGAGCTTGCTGGCTATAATACAAGACTTTCACGATTTAATACCGAGCTTAGTGAGCTTGAAGAAAGCATTAATTCAAACAAAGCTGGTATCAAGGAGTCTGAAAAACTAATAACCAAATACAATGAGCAACAAAAAAATGTTAGAAATAACAGGGAATTTGATGCCATTACGAAAGAAGTAGAGCTTCAAGAGCTCGAGATTCAGATTCTTGAGAAGAAAATCAAAGAGGCAGGAGAAAACATTGAGAAGAAGAAGGAAGAGATTGCTGATCTTGAGAATCTAATTAAAGAGCGCAATGCAGACCTTGATTCTAAGAAAAAGGAATTAGAAGAGATCCTCTCAGATAGTCAGGAAGAAGAGCAAAAACTTAACTCAGACAGGGAGAAAGCCACGAAGAAAATAGAAGATAAACTATTGGTTTACTACAATAAATTAAGAGCCAATCTATCTAATGGTTTAGCAGTAGTGAACGTAAAGCGTGGCGCAGCTGAAGGATGTAACATTATTATTCCACCACAGAAAATCGCTGAGATTAAAGAGAAGAAAAAAATTGTTATTGATGAGCATTCTGGACGTATCCTTGCAGATGTAGATGCAGAGGAAGAAGTTCAAGAAAAGCCAAAAAGAACATCAAGACGAAAAAAGGCTTAATTTGTCTTTATCAGAATTGAACACATACTTAAAAAAGGCAGCCGTTCTGGTCTGCCTTTTTTTAATTGGTCACATTGGCTTTTCACAAACCAGCTCAAGTTCAATATTTAGTACTAAAGGTTTAAGTGCCTATCAAAACCTCATTTCTGGAGACCTATCTCCCATTCCATCCGTTTCATCATCAGAACTTAATTATCTTAACTTATATAGACACACTCTATCAGTTTTTCTAATTGATACCCTAGAATTAGATCAGTATGAAACGGTTTTTGATCAAAGCATTGACTCATTTAAAAAGAGTTCTGGTAATTTAAAGCACCAATATTTTGAGGCTGATGCCAGATTACAAGCCAGTTTAGTGTATTATAAATTCGGAAATCAACTCGATGCCGCATGGCAGCTACGGCAGAGTTACAGAATCTCTTCTTCACTACTAAAAGTGTCACCAGACTTCTTACCCGCCTACAAAACTTATGGATTGTTAAACCTTTTACTGGGCTCTGTACCTGAAAAATACCAATGGCTTTTATCACTTGCTGGACTCAACGGAAACATTAAAGAAGGAAAAGATTTTTTAACTAAAGTATCATTATCGGAAGCAGCAGTTGCCAAGGAATCTTTTTTCCTGTCATTAATTAGTCAGGCCTACATACTAGGCGAGACCACTAAAACTAACAATGCTTTTCAGAGAGATAAATTAAACACATTGATCACGATGGCTCTGGCATCGAAAAATAAAGAGGGAAATGAGGTAATCAAGGTTTTTCATTCAGGCAGTAATAATACCTACTTTCCACAATCTTATTATCTATTAGCCGAGGCCTATTTTCAAAAAGCGGAATATGCAGAGGCTGAGAAGAATTATGAAATTTTTATTGCCAATTTCCTTGGCGAAGCCAATAAAAAAGATGCCTTATTTAAACTTTATCTTATTAGTAAATTCCATAGGCACAATACACCAAAAGCAAATAAATTATTGAATGAATTAAACAATTTGAATGCAATAACCACAGCTGATCAGAACGCAGAGGCCTTATTGGAGAATGAGAATTTTAATTTCAGCATGTTCAAATTACGAATGGCAATTGATGGCGGGTACAATAAATTAGCAATTAAACTTTTAGGTGAACTTAAGCTTTATAATAAAAGTGATTCCATCGAAGCACTTTATCGAAATGCCCGGTTACAGCATCAGCTGGGCAACATGACAGAAGCTAAAAAGCTCTATTCAAAAACTATGATACAACCACGAATTAACAATTCATACTTTGCCCCTAATTCTGCTCTTCAGCTGGGCCTCATTTATGAAGAGAATAATCAACTAGATAGTGCGGTTTACTATTACAAAAAAGCACTCGGTTATAAACATCATATTTACAAAAATAGTATTGATGCTAAAGCTGAGGCCGGCCTAAATAGAATAGAATCTACTTTAAATGATTAGTAGAATTGAAGGTTTCAATAGAGTATATGCTACCAGAATAATTAAGTATATAAAGGCAAAGATTTGAATGGCCAAAAGTATCCATACAATGCAATGGATAGTTAAGCATCTGGCACAATAATATTCTCATAGCACGGCCATGCATACAAATCAATATAGTTTCAGAGTTATCTGATTCTATTATTTTTAATGCCTTCGTTTGCCTTTTAAATACATCTTCAGGGCATTCACCACCTTCAATAGGTAATGCAACATCCCCATCTTGCCAGGCTTTAATTACAGAATGATAATAAACATCTTCTTCAGGCGTAACCTTTGTACCTTCTCTCGTGCCCCAATTAATCTCATTCAACCCACTCAATTGTTCGTTAGGTATTCCATCATCAATGAAGGTTTGAACCGACTCAATACTTCTTTTAAGGGAAGAAGTATAAATTTTATCGAACTTAACATGTTTATAGGCTTGGTAGAACTGACTTGCCTGGTATCTGCCCTTATCATTTAATGAAGAGTCTACGCCACTACCTTGTACAATTCCTTGTTGATTAAAATCGGTTTGGCCGTGCCGAATTAAATATATTTTTTTGCTCTTCAATTCCTGATTATTTTTGGTGCGCAAAAATAGAATATTTGACGAAGAATGAAATTTAATCCCGCAGTTAGTGTAGAATCTATTAACGCAATGTCTAAAAACACATTAATGGAGCTTTTGGATATAGAATGCATTGAGGTTGGCGATGATTATATTAAAGCTAAAATGCCCGTTGATAGCAGGCATCATCAACCGTATGGACTACTACATGGTGGCGCAAGCGTTGTTTTAGCTGAGACACTTGGAAGTGTAGCAGCACATTGTAGTGTTGATAGTACCAACTTTTATTGTGTGGGTTTAGAGGTGAATGCAAACCATATCAGATCAGTACGTTCTGGCTATGTGTATGGGGTAACAACCCCAATACATCTTGGAAAATCAACTCAGGTTTGGGAAATAAAAATAACAAATGAGGAGGGTAAGCTTGTTTGTATAAGTAGGATAACTATCGCTATTTTAGAGAAGAAGTGAAGCAGCTAGAAGCACATACAGACGTTACTCTCACCTATCAGGATGCCGTAAGAGCCTGCATTAGATGTTGTGAAAATAACAATATAAATTTTGCTTTTTGGAAAGAACCACAAACCTCAGCCATTAATCTGATTGTCGATTTTAATCAGACCAATTTTGTTGAAAGTGTTGACCTGGAATCATCCGATAGTGGTTTTCTACTAGCCCCTTTTGATAGTTCCAAACCAAAAATATTCATCAATAAGCAGATGCATATAAAATGGGAGGCAGAACGTATATCTGTAGACGCTCATAACAAAGAATCTCAACAATTTTTGGAGTACCTGCAAAATTATGAGGATGTCCAAGATTATAATTTCAATCTTAGGCAAGACACCGAATCCTCAGAAAATTACAAATCGTTAGTTGAGGAATCCGTAAACGAAATTAAAGCGGGTAATCTCACAAAAGTAGTACCCTCACGATTAAGAAAAATAAAATTTAAAGGCAATTTCAACCACGGGCAGTATTTTCATCAACTTGTTAGCAGTTATCCGTCAGCCTTTATTTCCCTCACTTATACACATGAATCTGGCATATGGATTGGTGCAACACCTGAATTATTGATCCAAACGGCTGGTGATACTTTCAAAACAGTATCTTTGGCAGGCACTCAGCCATTTAATGAATATCAACCATTAGCTGATACCGCCTGGACACAAAAAGAAATTGAAGAACAGGCATTAGTGAGTAGGTATATTATCAACTGTTTTAAAAAAATCAGACTTCGGGAGTTTGATGAGCATGGACCAAAAACCATTAAAGCTGGTAATTTAATCCATCTAAAAACAGAATTTATGGTTAATATGAAAGAAACTAACTTCCCGGAATTGGGTACCACTATGCTAAAGCTTTTGCACCCAACTTCTGCCGTTTGTGGTATGCCTTTAAAACCTGCTACTGAGTTTTTACTTGCCAAAGAAGGGTATGACCGTGAATTATATACTGGCCACTTGGGCCCCGTAAATATGAATGGCCATACAGCTCAATACGTTAACCTCAGATGCTTTAAAATAGAAGAAGATCATTTTACATTCTTTGCCGGTGCTGGCGTTACCGAAGATTCCAACCCGGAAAAAGAGTGGCTTGAAACGGAGCTGAAAATGAATACGCTTCTTAACGTAATTAAATCAATTTGAACTACCAACACATATTTTCAGTAGCAGAGATTTGCTCAAGGCATGAGATAGCGCATGCAGTCATTTCACCAGGCTCACGCAGTGCACCACTCACCATAGCATTTGCCCGGCATAAAAACATCCAATGTAAAGTAATACCCGATGAAAGGTCTGCCGCATTTGTTGCGATGGGAATGGCACAACAACTTGATAAACCGGTAGCGCTTATTTGTACTTCAGGATCTGCAGCATTAAACTACTTTCCTGCGATAGCGGAAGCCTATTTTCAGCAAATACCACTATTGATTTTAACAGCTGACAGACCCCCGGAATGGATAGACCAGTTTGATGGTCAAACTATTAGGCAGAAAAATGTGTATGGAAATCATGTGAAGAAATCGTATGATATTGAAGCGGACGTTTCGTCTGAAGATGCTCAGTGGTTTCTACAAAGACAGATCAATGAGGGGATACTCAAGGCCAACACTTTTCCGAAAGGCCCCGTTCATTTCAATTTTCCTTTCAGGGAACCACTATACACAACAGAAGAAATAACCTACCCCGAAGTAAAGATTGTTAAGAATGAAAGTACTAAAGCAAAATTTAACGATAATCAACTCGAAGAACTTAAAAAAGAACTAGCCTATTTTGAACGTAAACTTATTGTGTGCGGACAGAACCAATATCCAGCAGAAGTACTGGAACTGGTTAACAAAGCTAGTACTGGGTTAAAAATACCGGTGGTTGGAGATATTATCTCCAACATCCACAGTATTGAAACTGCCGTAACACATGCCGATGTATTCCTATCCTCTGACAAATCAGGCCTTGATAAAAGCCTGAAACCTGATTTGTTAATCACTATTGGCAAATCAATTGTCTCTAAAAATCTGAAAATTATGCTAAGGCAAAACCAACCTGTTGAGCATTGGCATATCCAGAAATCCGGAGATGTAGCAGATACATACAAAGCTTTAACGAGAACAATCAATTGTGAGGAAAGTGAATTTTTAAAGCTTTTAATAGACTCACAACCTAAGGAAGATTTCCAGAATCAAAAACAGGAAAACTATTATCACATTTGGCAAATCGAAGAAAGGAAAACGTTAAGGCATATTGATAGCTTCTTTCCTCAGACTTTTCCATCTGAATTTTCAACGATCGAAGAAGTACTAAGTCAGCTTCATTCAGCAAACCTGCATCTGGCCAATAGTATGGCGGTTAGGTACGCCAATTTTATTGGCATAAGACCCGAACAAACGGATATTACTGTTTATAGCAACAGAGGCACAAGCGGTATTGATGGCGGCACTAGTACCGCTATTGGAGCTACATTGGTGTCTGACAAATTAAACTTACTTATTAGTGGAGATATGGCTTTTCTTTATGACAGAAACGCCTTTTGGCACAATTACAACTATTCTAACTTCAGGGCTTTGATTTTAAATAACCATGGCGGTGGAATATTTCGAATGATCAACGGCCCATCCAATACACCGGAAGTTGATGAGTATTTTGTAACGAATCAGAAAAATACAGCTAAACATTTAGCTGAGGAGTACGGCATAGAGTACTTATTATGTGATAAAAAGAGTAAAATTAAAAACTATGTTAAACGACTTTTAGAAGATGATGGAACCCCAAAAATAATGGAAATTGAAACTGATTCTTTTACCGACAAACAAATTTTGCAGGATTTTAAAGCTGGATATAACAAGTTAAAATGATATATTGCTTATAAAGATTTAGTCATGTTAGAGCATAATGAAATTTACAGAGCAATAGGAGAATTAGCCTATGTAATAGCCAAAGCAGGTGATGGCACCCAGCTGGAAGAGAAAAAAGCATTTTTTGAAATAATAGAAGCTGAGCTGAAATTTAATGCCTGGTCAGCTGAAAGCAGATTTGAAATTCTGGATGAGAAAGTACACCCAACTCTTGAACATGCTTACAACGATGCGATGCATGAGTTCAAAATTCATAAATCTGTGCTCACACCTCAATTGAAAGAAACTACATTAAAAGTAATTAAAAAAGTGGCTGCTGCTTACCATCCATCAGAAGTAAAAGATTTCATTATAGATCGACTCGAAAAAGACCTGAAAACCCTGTAATGAATTTTATTGAATTTAATGGCAAAAGGATGGCCATTAATGAACTTAACAATTTCACACCTTCAACCGAAGGTGAGGCATACATAAAACACTTTATTATTTCCTGGCAGTCAGGGGTTGAACAATATAATTTTAAAACTTCCGGTTCAACTGGCGAACCAAAATCCATTATTATTAATAAAAGCCAAATGTTAACTAGTGCACGTGCCACTATTCAGGCACTTGGACTAAGAAAAAACACAACAGCACTTCTTTGCATTAATCCTCAATTTATAGGTGGCTCAATGATGATAGTAAGAGCACTAATTAATGAAATGAATCTGATAGTGAAAGAACCGTCATCTAACCCTATTAAAAATTTAACTGAACAGATTCATTTTGCGGCATTTGTACCTTTGCAAATTCATGAAATAGTAAGATCAAATAAAAAGGAGATTGAGCATATAGATCATGTAATAATTGGTGGTGCCCCATTAAGTGAGAATGATACTAAAGAAGTATCCAAACTAAATAATCACATTTACTCTACATACGGCATGACTGAAACTGTTTCTCATATAGCATTAAAACAGCTTAGTCCTACAACAGATAATTATTTTAGAGTTTTAAAAGGTATAAACATTACAAAAGACAATAGAAACTGTCTGGTTATAAATGGTGACATCACTAACTCTACAGATGTCATTACTAATGACGTAGTAAACATTTTTTCAAAAAATGAATTTGAGTGGCTCGGCAGATATGATAATGTAATCAATACAGGCGGAGTTAAAATTCAGTCTGAACAACTAGAATTCAAAATTCAAAGTGTTTTGAATGAAGCAGGCTTAACGTATCAATTCTTCGTAGCGGGAATATCTGATGATAAGCTTGGGGAGAAGATTGTAATGTTTGTCGAAGCTGAAAATCTAAGCAACTCATTTAAACAACTGCTGGGCAAACATTTGGGCAAATACGAATTACCAAAGGACATTATCTGCGTTCCAAAATTTTCACGTACAGAATCTGGTAAAATAAATAAACTGGCTACAATTAAGAGCCTCTAGTGTTTATTTAGGTTGTTGCTCTTTCAGTTTTACTATTTCTTTCTGCAAGTCTAATACTATAGAAGCCAGTTGTTCTGTAGATACTTCGTTTGAAGAATTAGAGTCAGGAAACTGCACACTTATGTACGCCTTGCTCGCCCATACTTCAAGCACATCTTCTATATCCAATTGATAAGGAGAATAGTTTCTATTATCAGAAACAAGAAAG
>NZ_JAVJUY010000365.1:0-3812 GCF_040220315.1 Fulvivirga sp. | reverse complement strand
AAACTGCCAGATTATATCAAGCTGTTCAAAGCCTGAGTGAGTTTGCTACAGAATTGGGAATTAATATCCCAACAGGTAAAGACTCACTTTCAATGACACAAAAATACCCTGATGGTAAAACTATTTATTCTCCAGGTACAGTAATCATCAGTACCGTTGCTGAAGTGAGCGATGTCACAAAAACACTTAGTCCGAACCTAAAAAAGACAAGGGATTCAGAAATACTTTATATTGACCTGTCTGGTGATAGCTTTGAATTGGGAGGAAGTTCATTCGCCCAGGTGAGAAACAAGCTTGGTTCTAAAGCTCCAACAGTCAAGAGCTCGGAATACTTTAAAAAGGCTTTTCAAGCAATACAATCTTTAATTATTGATGGTAAAATTCTTTCCGGACATGATATTTCTGCTGGTGGTATGCTCACTGCGTTGTTGGAAATGACTTTTGCGAATAAAGAAGGTGGTTTAAGCATCGATTTAAACAGTATTAAAGAAAATGATTTAGTAAAAATACTCTTCAGTGAGCAGCCAGGTCTCATTTTAGAGGTTGAAATTGGCAGTTCATTAGCACAAAAATTAGATCAAGAAGGAATCCAATATCAATTAATTGGAACAACTACTTCCAACAGAAAAGTTGAGATAACTAAAAATGCAGAACAACTCTCTTTCAATATTGATGAGATGAGGGATATTTGGTACAAAACATCACACCTTTTGGACAGAAAACAAAGTGGTGAAAAACATGCCGACCAGAGGTTTAACAACTATAAAATACAGCCTTTAACCTATAATTTTCCTGCACATTTTACTGGAAGCCTAAAAGATTCAGGCTTAGACCTGGATAGAAAAAAACAGTCGGGCATAAAGGGAGCCATCATAAGGGAAAAGGGTGTAAATGGTGATAGAGAAATGGCCTGGGCCATGCACCTTGCAGGTTTCGATGTGAAAGATATACACATGACCGACCTCATTTCAGGGCGTGAAGACCTTTCAGATGTAAATATGATTGCCTTTGTGGGTGGCTTTTCAAATTCAGACGTATTGGGTTCTGCCAAAGGCTGGGCAGGTGCATTTTTATATAATGAAAAGGCAAAAAACGCCCTAGAGAAATTCTATGCAAGAAAAGATACGTTAAGCTTAGGGGTGTGCAATGGATGCCAGTTAATGATGGAACTCGGACTACTTTATCCTGAACTAAGCAATCACCCGAAAATGCATCATAATGGATCAGGCAAATTTGAATCAGCATTTATTAACATTGATATACCTAAGAATAACTCCATAATGTTGGAGACACTATCAGGAAGTAAATTGGGCGTTTGGCTAGCACATGGTGAAGGCAGGTTTATTTTACCTCAGAGTGAAGATGCTTATAATATAGTATCGACCTATTCTTATAAAAATTATCCGGGAAACCCGAATGATAGTGATTATGCTGCCGCAGCCGTTTGCTCGAAAGATGGTCGTCATTTAGCAATTATGCCACATTTGGAACGATCTATTTATCCTTATAATTGGCCAGATTACCCTTCTGACAGGGCAGATGAGGTTTCACCTTGGATAGAGGCCTTTGCAAATGCCAGAAAATGGGTGGAGAAAAATTCTTAATTGTAAATGAAAATAATTAATCTAGGATTTACTTTTTAATATTTTCAGATTACATTTGCAATCCCAAAATAAAGGGGAAGCAAAACTGCCCGATGGTGTAACTGGCAACACGTCTGGTTTTGGTCCAGAAGAGTCTAGGTTCGAGCCCTAGTCGGGCAACTTTAAAAAGGGCGATCCCGAATGAAGTCGGGATCGCCTTTTGTTTAAAAAAACATACGATATGTCATCGGTTAAAATATTTTCAGGACACGCAACTAAGTATCTAGCAGAAAAGATTGCACAATCTTACGGCAAACCGCTTGGTGAAGTAACCCATCAGACTTTCAGTGATGGTGAAATGTGCCCTTATTTTTCCGAATCAGTTAGAGGCTGTGATGTATTTATTATTCAATCTACCTTCCCTCCTGCTGACAACTTCATGGAGTTGTTATTATTGATAGACGGAGCGAAAAGAGCAAGCGCCAAATATGTAACTGTAGTGGTTCCTTACTTTGGGTATGCCCGACAAGATAGAAAAGATAAGCCAAGGGTGGCGATTGCAGCTAAGCTAATGGCTAATCTCTTAACAGCAGCAGGTGCAGATAGAATTATGACATGCGACTTGCATGCCGATCAAATACAAGGCTTTTTTGATATTCCACTTGATCATTTAGATGGTACTTCCATTTTTATTCCTTATTTAAAAGCTCTAAACCTGGATAATATCATATTCGCATCGCCTGATGTGGGGGGTGTAAAGAGAACAAGGGCATTCGCGAAATTTTTTGATGCTGAAATGGTTGTGTGTGATAAGCACAGAAAAAGAGCAAACGAAGTTGCATCAATGCGTCTGATTGGTGATGTTGAA
Source organism: Fulvivirga sp. (assembly GCF_040220315.1). Lineage (GTDB taxonomy): Bacteria > Bacteroidota > Bacteroidia > Cytophagales > Cyclobacteriaceae > Fulvivirga. The sequence continues at coordinate 1,361 of NZ_JAVJUY010000365.1, read as the reverse complement.
GGTAAAGATGTGATTATGGTGGACGACCTGATTGATACAGGTGGAACCATGTGCAAAGCCGCAGCTTTATTAAAAGAGAAAGGAGCTAATTCTGTAAGAGCTGTTGTAACTCATGGTGTACTTTCTGGCAAAGCGTATGAGAACATTGAAAATTCCGTGTTAGAGGAATTAGTGATTACTGATTCACTTCCGTTGAGAGGCGAATCATCAAAAATTAAAGTATTAACAATTGCTGATCTTTTTGCAAAAGCAATTAGAAAGATTCATGACCATGAATCAATCAGCTCATTATTTATTCAAGCGTAATTATTAACTAAATATACAATTATGAAAACAGTTGAGATTATAGGGTATAACAGAGCAAATCTCGGCAAATCTGAGGCCAAGAGGCTTAGAGCTGAAGGCCATGTACCATGTGTAATTTATGGTGGAGAAGAGCAAGTTCATTTTTATGCACCTGCCATCCTTTTCAGAGAATTAATTTACACAGATCAAGCACATTTTGTTCACTTGAACATTGAAGGAAGAGAGTTTGAAGCAATTTTACAGGATGCTCAGTTTCATCCGGTAAGTGAAATTCTTCTGCACGTAGACTTCTTGCAAATGTTCGCTGGAAAAACTATCAAAATGAACATTCCAGTGCATTTTGAAGGCAACTCTCCTGGTGTGGCTAAAGGTGGAACCTTAATTAAGAAAAGAAGACATTTAACTGTTAAGGCCCTTCCAAAAGATCTACCAGAATTTATTACAGTAGATTTAGCTAAACTAGACTTTGGTAGAGCACTTAAAGTTGGTGAAATTGAAGAAAACAACTTCGAAATTCTTGATTCTAAAATTGCTTCTGTTGCTGTGGTTGAAATACCAAGAGCACTTAGAGGTAAGTCTGATGAGGAAGAAGAAGAGGAAGGCGTTGAAGAAGGCGCAGAAGGTGCTGAGGCTCCTGCCGCTGAAGGTGGAGAAGCTCCAACAGCTGAAGGAGGAGAGGCTTAATCTTCAATTTTTAGAAAATTCGAAATCCTGTCTTGATGTGTCAAGGCAGGATTTTTTTATTTTGCTGGTATGAAATATTTGATTGTAGGACTTGGGAACATCGGAGCTGAATACGAGCTTACGAGACATAACATTGGCTTTTTAGTGTTAGATAAGCTGGCTGACGACCATCAGACAACGTTTAAAACTGAAAGATATGCGAATGCTTGTTCAATTAAGTATAAAGGAAGGCAACTCCATCTTATTAAGCCTACAACCTATATGAACCTTAGCGGGAAGGCTGTAAATTACTGGATGAAAGAGCTTAAAATACCAAAAGAAAACATCTTAGTGATTGTCGATGATATTGCCTTTCCCTTTGGAAGTTTAAG
>NZ_JAVJUY010000364.1:0-9873 GCF_040220315.1 Fulvivirga sp. | reverse complement strand
ATTAAAGTCAAATGGAGAGGGCAGTTATTCAGTGAACAACTCTATGTCGGCTATGTACTTGGAGCGAACTAAAAATTTTCCGAAGAATTCTGAGTTTGAGGTTACACTTACTTTTACGGGCAAGGCTACAGGAAAATATTTGCCAACAGTCGCTCCAACAAATTCAAACATCACTGTTAGACAGCATCATTCATTTGTGGAACTACCAGATGATAATTATGAGACTAGAAAATTTGACCCACGGGCAGGCTTTTGGGAGCTTTCATATTTCGATTATGCCACTCCTATCAGTGAAGACATTCATCAAAGGCTCATTACTAGGCATCGACTGAAGAAGAAAAACCCGGAAGCAGAAGTAAGTGAGGCTGTAGAACCGATTATCTATTACATGGATAGAGGAACACCAGAGCCAGTTAGATCGGCATTAATGGAAGGTGCAAGTTGGTGGAACCAAGCGTTTGAAGCAGCAGGATATAAAGATGCATTTCAGGTAAAATTATTACCAGAGGGTGCTGACCCAATGGATGTACGATACAATATGATTAATTGGGTGCATCGTTCAACCAGAGGTTGGTCTTATGGTGGTGGAGTTACTGATCCAAGAACTGGAGAAATTATTAAAGGTCATGTGTTGCTAGGTTCCTTAAGGGTACGCCAGGATTATTTAATTGCAGAAGGGTTATTGGCTCCATATCTTGAGGGGCAACCCGTTTCTGATGAAATGGAAAAAATGGCGCTGGCAAGACTGAGACAATTAGCAGCGCATGAGGTGGGCCATACATTGGGAATTTCTCATAGTTATACTTCAAGTGCTGAAGGCAGAGCATCAGTGATGGATTATCCACACCCCCTCATTAAAATAAAAGATGGGAAAATTGATTTGTCAGATGCGTATGATGATGGCATTGGCGCATGGGATAAGGTTTCAGTTGCTTATGGATATCAAGATTTTCCTGACGGAGCCAATGAAGATGCCGAATTGGAAAAAATTATTCAGCAATCTTTAAAAAGTGGTTTGACTTTTTTAACTGACCAAGATGCACGACCACATGGTAGTGCTCATCCTTATGCTCACTTATGGGACAATGGAAAATCACCAGAAGAGGAGCTTTTGCACCTCTTGGAAGTGAGAAAAATTGCCCTCTCCAACTTTGGTGAAAATAATATTAAAATGGGCGAACCTTATGCGAATCTGGAGGAAGTATTGGTGCCAATTTATTTTTTACACAGGTATCAGGTAGAGGCTGCCGTTAAGCTAATTGGCGGCTTAAACTATCGCTATGCACAGCGAGGTGATGGGCAATTTATTACGGAGTTTGTTCTAGCTGAGAAGCAAAAAGCTGCTTTGAACGCTTTAATAAAATCTACAAGTGCAGAAGTACTAACACTGCCCGAATCAATTATTAAAATGATACCCCCACGACCAAATGGTTATTACCGTGGTAGGGAATTAGTGGACTTAAGAACGAATCTGACTTTTGACCCCATTGCGGCCGCAGAAACTTCTGCTTCTATGACATTCAATTTGCTTTTCAACACGGCAAGGGCACAACGTTTAGTGGAATACCATTCACGAGATAAGTCACAACCCTCGTTAGAGTTTGTGCTTAATGAAGTAATTTCTAAAACCTGGAAAACAAAAAATACCAATGCACTCGATGGCGAGGTAAGTCGTGCTGTTGAGCAAGTATTATTAACTAAGCTATTTGAATTGCACGCGCATAAAAGCACAAGTGAACAGGTTAAGGCAATCGTTCGACAAGCATTATTCGAACTAAATAAGTATTTGACGGCTAATGCAGATGCTCAATCATTTGAACAAAAAGCACATTTTTACAGAGGTTTTACTCGAATTAAAAACTTCTGGGAAAACCCGAAAGAATATGAAACAGAAGGTGAGTTGACTCCACCTGATGGCTCACCTATTGGTATGGATAAGATGTGTAAGTAAAAATTATTTCAAAGCACAGACAACCTTTCGTTGTGTTTGACGGTCTTTAGGGCCTAACCAGTCAAACAGATCATGTTCAAACACAACTTGCTTCTCACGTTACGTTCGTTTAAGCGCTTTAAGAGCTCTTTTTTAATAAATCTTGTAGGACTTACTGCCGGATTAGTTTGTACACTCCTCATCTATTTATGGGTAATGGATGAACTAAACATGAATCGGTTTCATGAAAAAAATGATAGGTTGTATCGTGTTATGGAGCATCAGCATTATGCTGATGATATAATGACAACAACGTCAACTCCTGGTCTATTGGCAGAGACGTTAAAAAATGAAATTCCTGAAATTGAGCATGCGGCTACAACCACATGGGTTAATAGCAACACCCTCTCCATTGGAGAGCATAATGTGAAAGCAGATGGTTTTTACGTTGGACCCGACTTTTTTAACCTGTTTTCGTTTGGACTTCATGAGAATCCGGATGTTGTCCTTAAAAACAAGAATAGTATTGTTATTTCGGAATCTTTAGCAAATCAACTATTTGGCACAAAAGACAATGTTGTAGGAAAAGTAGTTGAATATGAACATGATGAGGAATTTATAGTTTCGGGAGTATTTGAAGGCACGCCTAGGCATTCTAGCATACAATTCGATTTTGTGCTCTCGTTTGAAAAGTTCAAAGATGATAACTCCTGGGTTACCAATTGGGGAAATAATGGTCCAAGCACATATATTACCTTGGTGAAAGGAGCCAATGCGGAAGATGTATCGAACAAAATCACGAATTTCATCAAAGAAAGAGACGAGGACTCGCATATAACTCTTTTTATTAGAAAATACTCAGATTTATACCTGTACGGTAATTATGTGAATGGGAAGCAAGATGGTGGAAGAATTGAATATGTTCAGTTATTTTCACTTGTAGCCATTTTCATATTGGTTATCGCATGCATAAACTTTATGAACTTATCTACTGCTCGGGCTACCAGAAGAATGAAAGAAGTAGGTATTAAAAAAGCCGTTGGTGCTAAAAGAAGTGGTATTATTTTACAATATTTATCAGAGTCTGTTCTTATAACATTTTTCTCTCTACTGTTAAGTTTATTTTTTATTTGGTTGTTATTACCTCAGTTTAATGATATCACCAACAAACAAATTGAGTTAGACTTCAATACCTCATTTCTATTTTCACTCTTCGGTGTTTTAGCGCTTACAGGCCTATTGGCAGGCAGTTATCCAGCTTTATATTTAAGTGGTTTTAATACCGTTAGAATTTTAAAAGGTGAGATTAAAGGCTCGCTTGGCGAGTTATGGTCACGAAAGGGCTTGGTTGTATTTCAATTTACGCTTTCTGTTATTTTGATAGTTTCTGTCATTGTGATTTATAAACAAATACAATTTGTTCAAAATAAGAATCTTGGTTACAACAATGAAAACATTATCTATTTTGGAATAGAGGGCCAGGTGAAAGATAATACCGAAACCTTCTTAAATGAACTTAAAAAAGTGCCTGGTGTATTAAATGCATCTAATATTGGTCACAGCCTGATCGGAAGGCAAAACAATACCTCTGGATTAGAATGGGAAGGTAAAAACCCGGATGACCTTATTCTTTTTGAAAATATGCGTGTTGGTTATGATTTCTTCGAAACCATGGATATGGAAATTATACAAGGTAGAGGTTTTGCCAAAAATATGGCTGCCGATAGTACAAAAATAATGATTAATGAAACTGCCCTTGATATTATGGGTTTTGAAAACCCCATAGGGCAAATTATTACGCTTTGGGGTGACAATAAAATGGAAATTATTGGCATAGTCAAAGACTTTCATTATCAGTCGCTACATAGTGAAGTGGAACCTGCCTTTTTCATTTTAGATTCTAAGAATACCTGGACCATCATGACAAGAATTGAAGCTGGTAACCAGAAAGAAATTTTAGAATCTATTAGTTCCTTTTATTCGGATTATAATCCCGGATTCGTTTTCGATTATCAGTTTTTAGATGAACGATTTCAAAGGCAATATGCTGCCGAAGAACGTGTGGCTTCACTCTCACAATATTTTGCCATCTTAGCTATACTGATTTCATGTTTAGGCCTATTTGGTTTAGCTGCATTTACCGCAGAGCGTAGAATCAAAGAAATTGGAATAAGAAAAGCTTTAGGCTCAAGCGCTACAAATATTATTCTTTTACTTTCCGGGGACTTTACCAAGCTGGTTTTGCTGGCCATCGCCATTGCTTTACCTATAAGTTATTACCTGATTAGTATTTGGCTGGAGCGATTTGCATTTAGAATAGAACTAAGCTATTGGCTATTTATACTCGCAGCTGTTGTATCAATTATTATCGCATGGTTGGCCGTTGGTTCACAAGCAATCAAGGCGGCTAATGTGAATCCAGCAAAGTGTTTGAGGAGTGAATGAGTAATTGGTATCTGCCTTAAAAATAGTTCGCTGATTAATAGAACGATTTTAATCGTACTTTTGCAAAATGACAAATCAGGCATTTGAAGAGGAGAATGATGACCTCTTTGAACATCATCGTATTGTAGCTGATCCGGGGCAGGCACCGTTAAGAATTGATAAATTCTTGATGGATCGAATTGCCAATTCAACCAGAAGTAAAATACAATCTGGTATAGCCGATGGCTTCGTAGAAGTGAATGGAGAAATAGTAAAGTCTAATTACAAGGTGAAGCCTTCAGATGTTATTACGGTTTCCATGCCTGAGCCACCTCGCGATACGGATGTTGTACCGGAAAATATTCCGCTTAATATCGTTTATGAAGATGAGCATCTGTTGGTGGTAAATAAAGAAGCCGGAATGGTGGTGCACCCTGCTTATCAGAACTGGACTGGCACTTTAGTAAACGCTTTGACATATCATTTTCAAAACCTGCCAGAAATGCAAGGTAATGAGGGTCGTCCTGGCCTGGTACACCGAATAGATAAAGATACTTCAGGCCTGCTAGTAATAGCTAAGACTGAGGCCGCAATGAACGGATTAGCGAAACAGTTTTTCGATCATAGTATTGAAAGAACTTATTATGCCTTGGTTTGGGGTATTCCTAAAGAAGAAAAAGGCACCATTAATATCAACCTCGGGCGAAGTTTAAAAGATAGGCGCGTAACTGTGGCCTATGAAGATCCTGAAATAGGCAGACATGCAATCACTCATTATGAAGTATTGAAAGATTTGAGGTATGTGTCTTTGATTAAGTGCAATTTGGAAACAGGTAGAACTCATCAAATAAGGGCTCATATGAAACATATTGGCCACCCATTGTTTAACGATGCAACTTATGGAGGAGATAAATTATTGAAAGGAACACAGTTTAGTAAGTATAAGAGCTTTGTGGATAATTGCTTCAAGATAATCCCTAGGCAAGCACTTCATGCCAAATCACTTGGTTTTATTCATCCGGTTACAAAAAAGATGATGCAATTCGATAGTGATTTACCCCAGGATTTTGTTGCGGTAATTGAAAAGTGGGAGCACTATGTGCAATACAATTAGGCTCTTCTAACAGCTGCCTCAGTGGCATTTTTTCTAAGTGCTCTTTGTATTTGGCGCATAGCCTTTTCTTTGAGTTTTTGTCGCGTTGCATTTTTAAAACTGTCAAAGAAGAGGTTATTAATGAATTTAATAACCTTGTCAGCATTTTTCTCATCCATCTCTTTAAGAGAATGAATGATGGCTTGTTTTTTAGTTTGGTCTTTCATTGAGGTAGTGGTTCATTTCTACAAACGTTAGAAACATCAACTTCACATATCAACCCCTGAAAATCAGTAGTTTAACAACGTATAAATACGCGTAATCTAGCTGCTAAACTGCCCTTTCAGCAGAACTGAGGGCATCTTGAATTTCCTTTAGACCCTTTCTTTTGAATTCCAGATAGTCTTGATCTAGATCGGGTGAATAGATTAAGCCCCGAATAAAACCAATGACCTTTTCCATTTCAGCCTCATTCATCGAATCAATCGACTGAACGATAGCCTGTTTCTTTGTTGTGGTTTCCATTTTAATAGGTTGTAGTGGTTACACTAATAAAACGAAATTAGGCCAGTAAAGTTCGAATGTTAAGTAAGGGTAATGATTTGTTGATGTTGAATTTACCTTAGTTACCTTGCTTTTAAGAACTTCAGAATTAGTTGCCCCTTGCTAAAACCGGCTTATTCATTTTAACCACCAAATTATAAGGTAACCTTTTGTTAGTTTTTGGAATATTATTACCAAGCGCTCTATTTACGGCATAGACCAGAGAGTTATCGAGGTAAGGTTTCATTAAAAATGCTTTGGCCTTTAGGTTTCGCGCCTTACATGCGAATTCGTAGTTCAGGTTATCGTTCAGAATAATTATTGGAATATCTTCAGTACAACAGTCGTTTCTAAGCATCTGAGTTAATGAAACACCATCGAGTATTGGCAGGTTTATGTCCGTTATGACCAAGTCAGGACAGTCATATTTAGATGCTGCCAACCCTTCAAGTCCGTCTGCTGCATATAGCAATTCAAAATCAAAATTAGACAAGATTTTATGAATGCCTTGTCTTGTTTTCTCGCTGTGATGAATAACTAATACTCGCTGCTTTTCCATAATTAACTCTTTTTAGAAAAAGCAAGATATTTAACTCAGTTTTTGGTCGGAGTAAAAAATAATGGGCGTGTAATTCTACTAAAAGCGTTAGTGGCTGATAATCAATGCGTTGATTGAAAATAATTGTAATTTGATTAGGTGTTTTTACCTAACAATTTGAAGAAAAACACCTAATGCCTTTTTATTTTATAAGACCGATTTGAAAGGCATATTTTACCATGCCCACTGTATTTCTCGCGCCAATTTTTTCCATAATTCGCGCCCGATGATTCTGAATTGTCTTTTCACTTAAGGCTAGTTTATCTCCAATTTCCTTCATCGTCAGCTCTTTACAAATCATCAGCAGCACTTCTTTTTCTCTATCAGAGAGAGAAGAGCTCACTTCAAAAGCTGGGCGGCTCATTTTTTTGCCATGCTCCATTACTCCTTTTCTAAGTGCCTCCACAACCAACTCATTCTGATAAAAGTCTTTTGCAATTACAGACTCCAATGCAAGCTTTACTTCTTCCGGCTCAGCATTTTTTTGAAGAAATGCATGCGCACCTGTTTCCATCAAATAAAGAATATGCTGATGATCATTATGCATGGAAAGGATAACGATTTTTACTTTAGGGTATTTAGAAATTATTCTCTCAGTTGCCTCGATACCATCCATTACAGGCATATCCAGATCCATGAGAATGGCATCAGGTTGCTGTTGCTTTACCAACTCAAGTATTTCCTTACCATTTGAAGCTTCCTTCACCTCATTCACAGATCGGAATGACTTAACCAAACGTGCCATGCCTTTCCTGAAAAGGGTTTGGTCATCAGCAATATATATGGTCCATTTAGGCATAAAAAAGTATTAACGAAGATACACCATGAAGCCTCTAGATCGCAATTAATTCATTGAAAACAGCGCTGGCTGATAACACCAAAAATTTTGGGTGCTGCTAACAGCCTGATATTGTTTTGGTTATGGTATATTATACTTTATAGAATTTATTTATGAGCGTTTCATAATTTAGAGGAATGACACTCATACAATTTGAATACATTATTGCCGTGGATAATCATCGCCATTTTGGCAAGGCGGCAGAGGCTTGTTTTGTTACCCAACCAACACTTAGCATGCAAATACAAAAGCTGGAAGATCAGCTGGGTGTGCTCATTTTTGATAGGAGCAAACAGCCTGTGATGCCAACGGATATTGGCAAAAGAATAATTGCACAGGCCAGAACGGTAATAAGTGACGCTAAACGCGTTTCTGAAATTGTTTCTGATGAAAAAGGAGAGGTTGCTGGTGAGCTTACTATTGGCATTATACCAACCTTGGCACCTTATCTTTTACCGCTTTTTATCAACAATTTTATAAAAAAATATTCTCATGTGAACCTTCGGGTTTATGAACTTGTAACCGAAGAAGTGATCAAAAGACTGAAAAATGAAACACTCGATTTGGGCATAATTGTGACACCTTTTAATGATCCCGGATTGGTTGAAAAGCCACTTTTTTATGAGGAGTTTTTTGGCTATGTTTCGCACAGAAGTGCTCTTTACAATAAAAAAGAATTACACGTTGACGACATTTCGGATGACGACATCTGGCTATTAAACGAAGGACATTGTTTTAGAGAACAAGTTTTAAACCTTTGCCATACGTATAAAGATCGTGACAGTCAGTTTAAATATGAAAGTGGTTCGTTAGAAGCTTTAAAAAAGATTGTGGATATGCACGGAGGTATGACATTGTTGCCTCAATTAGCCACGCTAGATTTAACTACCGCTGAAAAGGGGTCTTTAAGGCCATTTATTGACCCCAAGCCAGTGAGGGAAGTGAGCATAGTAATGCATCGTAGTTACCTAAAAAGAAAGCTCGTAGAAACACTGCATAAAGAAATTTTGGCTTCTATTCCAGACTATGTGAATGTAAAAAAGAACGGCAATGTAATTAAATGGAAATAATATGAACATACTTACCAAATGTGTGCACGGAGAAGAATCAAATGTGGAGCGAAACGGTGGGGTTCTCACACCCATTTATACTTCCACAGCATATAATTATCTGGATTCAGGCCCGCTGAATTATCCTCGATATTTTAATACAATTAATCAGCAGGAGGTTGCTAACAAAATTAAAGTTCTTGAAAAAGGGGACTTTGGCCTTGTTTTTTCTTCTGGCCTGGCGGCCATTACCACTACACTTATGGCCATTCTACAAAATGGTGATCATGCAATATTTCAAGGTGATATTTATGGAGGAACACATTATGCAGTCTCTCAAGAATTAAAAAAATTTGGAATAGAAATAAGCTTTACTGATGATATTACAGTTGACTCATTTAGAAAGCTACTAAAGAAAAATACCAAAGCCGTTTATTTAGAAACCCCTTCTAATCCATTATTGAAGATTGTGAACCTTAAAGAAATTGTGGCTATGTGCAAAAGCCGTGATTTGGTTTCTATTATTGATAATACATTTGCCTCGCCCATTAATCAGACACCACTCTTTTGGGGCATTGATGTCGTAACTCATAGCGGCACAAAATACTTAGGTGGACATAGTGATATTACTTGTGGTGCCGCAGTTACCAATAAAGAATTAGGCGATAAAATATATAAAACTGCAGTGAATTTAGGAGGCAGCCTGGATCCTCAAACATGTTATTTGTTAGATAGAAGTTTAAAAACACTTGCGTTACGGGTTCGGCAACAAAATAGCAGTGCACAAGAGATCGCAGAATTTTTAAGTGATTCTGGAAAAGTCAATGCCGTTTATTATCCAGGATTGAAGAGCCATCCGGATCATGATGTGGCCGGTGAGCAAATGACTGGTTTTGGTGGCATGTTATCTTTTGAAGTAAAAGGTGATGCTGATGAGTTTGTTAAAAAACTAGACCTCATTAAACCCGCTATAAGTTTGGGCGGAGTAGAAACTACGATTTCTTCTCCAGTTAAAACTTCGCATTCAAAGCTAAGTGACCAGGAACGAAAAAAAGCAGGAATAAAAAACTCCCTACTTCGGCTTTCTGCAGGTATTGAAGATAGTACTGATCTAATCTCCGATCTTAAAAAGGCTTTAAAATAGTTGATTCGACCTAAGAGGAGACAAATAACAGGGCATCACAATTTATAATTAACTCAAGTTGTGATGCCCATTTGTTTTTACCCAAATACAGTTTTATAAGTTCTTTAGAAAATTAACCCGCTCTGTAGGTTGTAACGGATGTGCAGTCGCCACCAAATACACGCTCATCAATCGTAATAGTTAATATATTTCCACTGATGGCGTATGGAACTGCAAGTGTTCTTGTTATGCCATCTTCCACAAAAGTGACTGTA
>NZ_JAVJUY010000363.1:0-49140 GCF_040220315.1 Fulvivirga sp. | reverse complement strand
TAGCAGGTAAAAATTCCGCCATTGTTACGGGTGTGCGTTACTACAAAGGTATGACCGACAGAAAGCAAGGAGATGCTAGTGCCAGCAACCAACCAGATTTCAATTTCCTTAACCCCGATGACCCGGAAGCATTTGATTATGATTTTCCTAGTGTAAACTATTCCTTATTTGCTGAAAACCTGCTCGATCTTACCGATAAATTCAGCATTACTACAGGTATGAGAGTGGAACATATTCGCACAGAGGCTGAAGGCACTTGGAAACTAAACAGGTACGATTTTGCAGGCAACTTGGTTTCTTCTATCGAAAATGAAGATGCTTCTTCTGAAATAAGAACATTCCCATTGTTGGGTGTTGGTATTAGTTATCATATAGATGATGACCTGACAATATATAGTAACGTTTCTCAATATTTTCGCTCAATTACCTTTAGTGATTTAAGAGTTGTAAACCCTAATTTTCAGTTAGATAGTCTCATAACTGATGAAAAAGGCTATAACATTGATTTTGGCGTAAGAGGCTTACTACTCCCTTGGCTCAATGTAGATATTAGTGCATTTCTAATGAGATATAATAAGAGAATTGGCCTCTACGAACTGCCTGGCAGCACCACACTTTTTCGTACTAACATTGGCGACTCTCGACATATAGGGCTGGAGTCGTTTGCAGAAATAGATGTATTACAGCTATTGCAAGAAGCAGGGTCCAAATCACGCTTAAGTGTATTTTTAAACTTAGCGATGACAGATGCCATTTATGTTAAATCAGATATTTCTGCCATCAAAGATAGAAAAGTGGAGTATGTACCAGATGTAATGCTTCGCGCTGGGGTCAACTATCGCTACAAGGGTTTAAAATTAACCTACCAATATTCTTACTTAGGATCACAATATTCTGACGCGACCAATTCAGAGTTCAACCCCAATGCACTCACAGGCATTATCCCAGCTTATCAAGTGATGGATTTATCAGCAGAATATACGTTTAAGAGATATAAAGTCACTGGAGGTATGAACAATTTTTTAGACGAAAAGTACTTTACTCGTAGGGCAGAAAGTTATCCAGGCCCAGGCATCATACCTGCTACTCCGAGAAGTTTTTACTTTTCAGTAGGCATTAATCTCCATAGTGCTGTAAACAAAAAAGACATCCAATAAGATGTCTTTTAATTTTAAATAGTAATCAACAATTAATTACCACCATCATATTCAATTTCTAATATTCTTTCTTCAAACATACCAAGTGCTATTTTATCTTCACCTAGTACATCAAATAGCTCAACCGCTCTTCTGGCCACGTACTCTTCTTCTATCTGCTCCGTAACAAACCAACGCATAAATTCTTCTGTGGCTATATCGTTGTATTTTCTGCAGTCTCCTACAATTTCGTGAATTGAATCAGACACAGCAACTTCCATTTCTAGTGCTTTTTCAAACACTTCTCTTAATGAGCCAAAATCATGCTGTGTTTCGCCAACAATTGGTGAAATGGCATCACATTCCATATCACATAGGTAGTGAAACAATTTCAATTGATGCTTACGTTCTTCTTCTGATTGTTTGAAGAAGAAGTCTGCACTATTATCATAACCTCTCACATCGCACCATGCTGCCATAGCCAGGTAACCTGCTGAAGAATGTGCCTCCATCTTAATCTGGCGATTAATGGCAGCTACAATCTCTTCTTTAAGAATATGGTGTTTTCGCAAAATATCTTTCATAATTAACTACTGTACTTTTTTTATTTAACAAATTCAGAATTCAAAAGTTAAACACATTTCTGCGCAAAATCTTTTGAATAGATGAGTTCAGGGCTAATATATCAAACGTACCGTTTAGAAGCTCTCTAAATTGCAATATCTGATGCAGATTAAGCATCAAAAAACGATCACAGTGCGGTAGATACACAATTTCTAAATCAGGAGCATCTGTCTCTAGTAGGTCCATCAAATTCAAGTTCATAATCTTCTTTTTGAATGAGTACAAATCGCACAATGAAAAGGCAATTTCTTCATTCTCATAAGAGAGAAAAAATGAGTTTGAAAGACTGCATTGCGCAATCGAAGCATTTTTTGTTCTAAATATTTCTTCCTGCATTATTTAAAATGGCATATAACGTTGGACATGAACTACAGTACTTACCCTTCTTCTTCAAGTATTTCTCGCAACACTTCTTCTTCAACTTTTTACGCTTATGCTTTTTTGCTTCAAACTCCCTATAAAGCTTCGAAACCGGTAATTGAATGGAGGTGTTGCTCATTTACTAATCCTTATTTAGAATCTTTCTAAGCACAAATGTACTGACAAAAATCTTATTTAGACTAATTCTAAATGAATTTAGATAAGATTTTTAATCAATCAAATGAACGGACACTATAATGATATTTTTCTGACGAGAATCACTATAAGTAGTGATTGAATTGGATAGTTTAAATTCATTTTAGTTGTATTCGTACTTCGAAGCCAACTGCATTAAAATTCTATAAAAACAAGCACTATTACCCTCATTTATAGTGTATTCATCTCAACCCACTTCGCCATCGTTGGTGTTTTCACCAACGATATGTGCGAACCTATCTATTAAGAACTGTAATGTGTTAGAAAATCATACCGCACATCATCTAAAAGATAAAAGGAGGCCGATGAGTATCTGTAATTCTCAGGCAGTTTAGCTAAACCTTCCTTGACAGGGTTTTGATGAATATAATCCAACTTTTGTTCAAACACTTTAGTAGAATAAAGAGGCACATTCAATGATGCCCTCTTCCAAAACTGATATCTCCTATCTTTTAGTTTTACCTTAAAGTCCTTTAATGTTGAAGCACCTTTGTTTATCAGGTCAAATCGAAATTGCTGAGCAGTAAATTTCAAGAAATCCCTTTGAACATTATTTAGTTGATGAGCCTGCCTAACCTGCCATATAAGATGAATGTGATTATTCATAATTACAAACCCATAAATATAAACTCGATTATTGCTTACTAAGAATGATAAAATATCAATAATAATTGTTTGTAGCTGTCATCTGCCAATAGGTGTTTATGGTCTAATATTGAAGCCTTGAAGAATTGAGCCTGTTCTTCGAGAATTTCCATAAAGTCAATTAGAATCAATATCATAAATCTTGTTGGTGATAACTCCAACAAGGGCGAAATTACTTTCAAATTTTGTTAGTGAATACCTTACCATCGTTGGTGTTTTCACCAACGATTAATTGCAATTCTCACCAGCGATAATTCAAATACCTATTATTTAGAAGCCAACTGCATTAAGATCCCACATAACCAAGCACCATAAGTGCCCAAGGCATAACCCAGCACGGCCAGTAACACTCCAACAGGAGCCAATGAAGGATGAAAAGCCGCAGCTAATACAGGTGCACTGGCTGCCCCACCAATATTGGCTTTACTACCAATAGCTAAAAAGAAATAAGGCGAATGTGACAGTCTGGCCGCTACCACCATTATCAAAACATGAATAGCCATCCAGATTAATCCAACCAAAAAGAATCCGGGGTTGTCAAAAATGGCCAGTACATTCATTTTCATGCCAATGGCTGCCACTAGAATAAAGATGAATACCACACCAATTTTCGATGCGCCAGCACCTTCATAAGTTCTCATTTTGGTGAAGGAAAGGCCTATACCAATAGTAGTGGCTGTTACGATTAACCAGAAGAAGCTGCTATCCAAACTAAACTTTTTAAGCTCTGGTGCATGAGTAGCAATTAAAGGGGCAATCCAATCTGCAAAAACATGTGATAAACCTGCTACCCCAAACCCTACACCTAATATCACCATTAGGTCAGTAGTGGATGGTATTCTGGCAATGCTTAAGCTATACGCTTCCATATTGTTTTGAAGTGTGTGTATCGATGTGTTATCTGCTTTAAAGAAGGTGTTAATCTGATCTCTCCTCCCTATTCCTAAGAGCAAGATGGCCATCCATATTTCGGCAACAATTACATCTACAGTAATACTGATGGAATACAATTCGTCAGAAGGCTGAAACAACTCGTACATGGCTGCCTGATTAGCTCCGCCTCCAATCCAACTTCCTGCTATCGTACTCATACCTCTCCAAACGGCATCCGGTCCGGCACCTCCTACCCATTCGGGGTTTATTCCTGAAACAATCAGAATGGCCAGTGGACCGCCAATAACAACTCCAACAGTGGCTGCGAAAAACATGATCAATGCTTTTGGCCCCAATTTAAAAATCTCTTTTAGGTCTATGCTCAAAGTAAGCAGCACCAAACATGCAGGCAACAAATACCTGGATGCCACGAAATAAAGGTTAGATTCTTCGGCATTAACTACGCCAAATGTGTTTAACAATGAAGGTAAGAAATAGCACAACAAGATAACGGGTATAATCTTATAGAACTTTGTCCAAAAAGGGGTTTTTAAGGATGATGTTTTAAAAATTAAAGCCAACATCATCATTAAAATTCCAAAAATGATGGCATCGTTTGTTATAAGTGCGTTTGCGTGCTCCATAGTGAATTAATTCAATCGACAAACTAATCGATAAATGACAAGAATGACAAATCTTCTATTTTAGCGTAAATGATACCTCAAGAAATTAAACGCTGGCTCACAAACAACTATGGAGAATTAGAGAACTTCTCCCCTGCCTCTGGAGGTTGTATTAATAATGGTGGCACTGCAAGGTTCAGAAACTTAAGCGTTTTTATTAAGTGGAACAGTTCTGCGCTTTACCCCGGAATGTTTGACGCTGAGGCCAAAGGCTTGGATTTACTAAGACAATCAGAACTTGTAGTGCCTCATGTAATGGAAGTCGTACATGTCGACTTATATGATGCGCTAGTCTTACAAAATATAGAATCAGGATCACCCACACCCAAAACCATGGAAGATTTTGGCCGAAAATTGGCCTTGATGCACAGAATTTCACAAAAAAAGTACGGACTAGGCCATAATAACTATATGGGCTCCTTACAACAGTCAAATAATCTAAATGACGATTGGATTGAGTTTTTCATTACGCAAAGACTCGAACCACAACTAGAAATAGCCGCTTCAAAAGGTATGGCTGAATCACAATTTCGAAAGCAATTTGAAAGACTATATAAAATTTTACCTGATATTCTGGTCATAGACCAACCTGCATTAATTCATGGAGACTTATGGAGTGGTAATTATATGATAGATTCAAATGGACATGCAGTTTTAATAGACCCCGCTGTAACGTACGCTCATCGAGAGGTAGACCTTGCTATGACAAAGCTGTTTGGTGGATTTGATGCAAAGTTTTATGCAGGTTATTATGCTGAATATCCAACTGAAAAAGGATTGGATGAACGGTTAGATATTTATAACCTGTACCCTCTGCTCATTCATTTGAATCTTTTCGGAACCAGCTACAAAAGTCAATTAGTATCTATCTTAAAATATTTTAACAAGTAACATTCCCTTCCAACTTAGGGCTTGGATTAGTATGTTTGTGGGATTGGTTAACTCTGACGAAAGCAAAGCTTTATCAGGGTCTAACCTGACCAAAAAATCAAATAAATTTTTCGTCAATGGTTAATTCTAAATCGATTCTATGCTTAAGATAGACATGCACACCCACATCATTCCAGAGAATATGCCTAACTGGACTGATAAGTTTGGGTATGGAGATTTTATCTACTTACAACATCATAAACCCGGTTTTGCCAAAATGATGAAGGGCAATCAGTTTTTTAGGGAAATTGAAGCCAATTGCTGGGATCCGGAATTAAGAATGAAAGAATATGCACAGTTTAATACACAAGTGCAGGTAGTATGTACAATCCCTGTCATGTTTTCCTACTGGGCGCAACCAGATGATTGCCTGGCACTAAGTGAATTCCTAAATGATGATATCGCTCAATTAGTAGAGAAATACCCTAAGAATTACATTGGTTTAGGCACAGTACCTATGCAAGATGCCGATTTAGCCATTCAAGAGTTAGAACGCTGTAAAAAAATTGGGTTAAAAGGCATTCAGATTGGTTCCAACATCAATGATGAAAATTTAAGCGAGGATAAATTCTTTCCTATTTTCGAGGCATGCCAGGAACTGGGTTTGGCGGTGATGGTTCATCCTTGGAACATGATGGGTTTTAAGAATATGACTAAATACTGGTTGCCCTGGTTAGTAGGTATGCCGGCTGAAACATCGCGTGCCGTATGTTCAATGATCTTCTCAGGCATATTTGAACGATTACCCAGTTTAAGAGTAAACTTTGTTCATGCAGGTGGAGCATTTTTACCAACCATCGGAAGAGTTGAGCATGGTTTCAACTGTAGGCCTGACCTTGTTGCCATTGATAATCAAGTGAACCCAAGAGAATATCTATCGAAATTTTGGGTTGATTGCATAACACATGACCCTAAGATGTTACAATATGTATTAGACTTACAAGGTTCTAAAAAAGTGACATTGGGCTCTGATTACCCATTTCCGCTAGGCGATTTGGAAATTGGCAAGTTTATTGAAGAAATGAATTTACCAGAATCAACTGTAGAAGATATTTTTTGTAACTCAACGTTAGAATGGCTAAAGCTCAACAAAGAAGACTACTTATAATCAACGTAAGTATATTATTATCATTTATACTTTCGCCTATTGTTTCAATAAGTCAAACACAAGAAGAAAAAATACGTGAAGCCGAACTCCAGGCAGAGCAAATGCAAAAGGTGAAAATCACCAGACTTTTAGATGAAGGTGTAGATTTAATGAATGATGAACAATATGAACAGGCTAATGAAAAGTTCAAAGAAGTACTTGCCACTGCCAGGGTGATTCCTACAGACCTGACCTTTTTCTTTGGCAAAAACTCCTTTCATTTAGGAAAATATGAACAAAGTATCGACTGGTTGAACAAATACATTGAATTGAAAGGTACAACAGGTCAGCACTATCAGGAATGTGTTGAACTATTAGATCAATCAAACAAGGCCTTTTTAATTGTAAAAGAACAAGAACGAAAAGAAGCTAAACAAATACTTGCCTCCAATTATCAGATTGACTGCGGCCCAAGCGGAAAGGTAGTATGCCCGGTTTGCTCAGGCAACGGTGTTATCATTCAACGTGGGGCATTTGGTGATATTTACAAGACTTGTCCTTATAGCGATGAACACGGTTACCTCACTTGTGATGAATACAACCTACTATTACGAGGTGAACTGAAACCCAAATTTTAGTTACCTTTGCCTGAAATAAAATCATTCATGCAAAATGATCTTACACAACAGAGGAAACAAAGATGTACTCAAGGAGCAGCTCCAAAATAGTACAGAAAAAAGAATCACCATTTCGTTTTACAAATACGTAAAACTAGAAAATCCCCAAGAGTATAGAGACCAGTTATATGCCGACTTCTTTAAGTTGGGCGTGTACGGAAGAATATATGTAGCTCACGAAGGCATCAATGCTCAAATAAGCGTGCCTGATGCTAATTTTGATGCATTTGAAGAGTATATAGACAATAGCCCTGAATTAAGTGGGGAAAGACTAAATATTGCTGTTGATGATAATGGCAAATCTTTCTTCAAGCTCAAAATTCAGGTAAGGCATAAAATAGTTGCTGACGGGCTAAATGATGAAACATTTGATGTTACTAACAGAGGGGTTCATTTAAAAGCTGAAGAGTTCAATAAGTTAGCAAGTGACCCTAACACTGTAATTGTAGATATGCGCAACCACTATGAAAGTGAGGTTGGTCATTTCGAAAATGCCATTACACCTGATGTAGATACCTTTAAACAATCATTGCCTATTATAGAGGAAATGTTGAGCGATAAAAAGGACAAAAACCTTCTTATGTATTGTACTGGGGGTATCCGTTGCGAGAAAGCCAGCGCCTATTATAAGCACAGGGGATTTAAAAACGTTTTTCAACTAGAAGGCGGAATTATCGAATATGCCCGTCAGGTAAAATCCCAGGGGCTTGAGAATAAATTCAAAGGCAAAAATTTTGTGTTTGATGAGCGTTTAGGAGAAAGAATATCGGACGATGTGATCGCTGTTTGCCATCAATGTGGAGAAACAGCCGATACACACACCAACTGTAAAAATGATGGTTGTCACCTCTTATTCATCCAATGTGAAAAATGTGCGGAAGCATATGAAGGATGTTGTTCAAAAGAGTGTCAGGATGTCATTCATCTTTCAGAAGAAGAGCAGGCACAAATCAGAAAGGGAATAAACAAAGGCCGTCAGGTGTTCAAAAAAGGCCGATCTGAAAAACTAGCTTTCAAAAAATAATGAAGGCAAGAATAGGAATCATCAACGTATCTGATCGGGCCAGCCAGGGGGTATATGAAGACATACCCGGAAAAGCCATCGTAGAGACACTGACAGAATACCTAATATCTGAATGGGAAAGTGAATATCAGGTGTTACCAGATGAGCAGCACCTTTTGGAAGACGCGTTAAAATTCATGGCTGATGAACGTGACTGCTGCCTGATTATCACCTCAGGTGGTACAGGACCTGCTCCAAGAGATGTAACCCCAGAAGCAACAGAGACTGTTTGCCAGAAAATGATGCCTGGTTTTGGAGAACTAATGCGGCAAGAAAGCTTAAAGTTTGTTCCTACAGCCATATTATCCAGGCAAACAGCAGGAATCAGGAATAAAACACTTATCTTGAATTTACCGGGCAAACCAAAAGCCATAAGAGAATGTTTAGATGCTGTATTCCCAGCTGTGCCCTATTGTATAGATTTAATTGGTGGCCCTTATTTGGAATGTAACCCAGACGTTGTTAAAGCGTTTAGGCCTAAGAATAATTAGTGTGTAATGGCAAGAATAAAGTATTATTATGATACGGAAACCTGTAAATACGAGCGGGTTAAAGTTAAAACCCAGGATGTTGTGTTTAACTTCCTCGGCTTGGCATCACTAATTATTGGCTGTGCTGTTGGTTTACTTCTACTATACAACACTTATTTTGAGTCACCCAAAGAATTACGATTAAAAAATGAATTAACTGAGTTAAAAGATTACTATCATAATTTAGAGAATGATGTTTCTAAGATGAATGAAATTCTTGCCGCCCTCGAAAAACGCGATGATGATATTTATAGAATTGTACTTGGCGCAGACCCGATTGATGAAGAAATAAGAAATGCAGGCATTGGTGGTGCAGACCGTTATGAAAACATACGATCTTCCTCCTCTGAGTTTAAAGATGAGATTGTTAAGCTTTCTGAAAGTGTAGATAAGCTCAAACGAAAAATGTATATCCAAAGTAAATCGCATGACGAGATTGTAGAGTTGGCAGAAAACAAAGAGAAACTCTATGCAGCCATACCTGCAATTCAACCCATTGCCAATAAAGAATTAATTAGGCTGGCCTCGGGGTTTGGTTATCGCATTCATCCGGTATATAAAGTTAAAAAACTGCATACGGGCATCGACTTTTCTGCACCTATTGGTACACCAATTTATGCAACAGCTGATGGTGTTGTAGAAAAAACCAATGTTTCTTTCAGCGGATATGGTAAAACTATTCGTATAGATCATGGATATGGTTACAAAACCCGTTACGCACATATGCACGAATTTGCTGTAAAAACAGGTGATAAGGTAAAGCGAGGGCAAGTTATAGGTTATGTTGGAAATACGGGGACTTCAACCGCTCCACACTTGCATTATGAGGTAATAAGAAAAGATCGAAAAATCAACCCGGTACACTATTTCTTCAACGACCTAAACCCGGATGAATACGAAAAAATCGTTGAACTTGCTTCTATCGAGAACCAGTCTTTAGGAATGTAAACCGTCTATCTGATAATTATATCCCCCAAATTAAGGGATGGCCTTTCATCATATCATTGTCGAACTTTACCTTTCTTTCATTGCATTAAATTCAATGAATCATTTTATTTGTCGCTTTTTAAAATCAGAATCATGAAAATTACACCATTAGTGCTTTTAGTAGCGTTAGTTTTTAATTCTTTCAGTCTCAGTTTGGCCAATGGGCAAGGTGAGAAAGATGAAAAAGTAACATCTTACAAGAAGGAAATTAAAAAGATTTATGCGAACTACGAATCATATCACTTCCCTACATTAGATGAAACTTATAAAGATTTTATTGAAGCTATCGAAATCTATAATGAAGATACCAGCGAGGCCAATTTTATTGAAGTTGAGCATTTAGCTGACAAGATTAAGTTTTTTCATAAGTTAAAAGAAGAAGAAAAATGGCACGATGAAGCCATTAGTAATCGTTATTTTGATCTTTCTGCCGAAGTATTTCAGTATAAAAGAAGAGTGGACAATTTGTTTATTGTAGAGAGAGGCTCAGGTTCATTTTATGGGGGAATGGAAAACCATACGAATAGCGTTATACAAAAGAAAAGGTTGTATGAAGCAGGGATGTTAGCCTACGAAGAAAATTTAAAAGAGGTAAAACATACTAACCATTGTGACTATGCTCAAAGAATAGATTACCTTACTGAAAACAAACAATTACTGGTAAAAATGGAGACTATATTGGCTGCAGATGATACCAGAGAATTCGAAAAATCATTAAAGAATATAGAGGATACTGAAAAAATAAAAGAATTAATTTTTAATTATCAGATAGATTAATTCATATTTGCAATACAAATGCAATTATTCAGCGCATCATATAACCATCATCACCATCATCTGTTACATCATCGGATGCATGGGAGTTATATGTTTTAACTAGAATAAAAAATCTAATCATAAACAAAAGGCTTGTCATGCGACAAGCCTTTTTTATTTCTAAAATTTCAAATTAAAATGTCTCAAAAAATCAGAATAGCGGTTCAAAAATCAGGAAGACTTCAGGAGCAGTCAGTAAAACTACTCAAGGAGTGCGGTATTTCATTCGGTAATGGATCTAGTAAATTAAAAGCAGAAGCTGACAATTTTCCAGCTGAAATATTATTTCTTAGAGATGATGATATCCCACAGTACATCGAAGATAACGTGGCTGATATTGGTATAATAGGTGAAAATGTTTTTATCGAAAAGCAAAAGCAAAATGAGTTGGTTTTACGGCTAGGATTTGCGAAATGCCGTTTATCCATAGCTGTTCCCAAGTCGGAAGAATATAAATCTTCAGACTGGCTGAAGGGTAAAAAAATAGCCACCTCCTATCCTATTATAGTAAAAAATTATCTGGATCAGAAAAACATAACAGCTGAAATACACGAAATCAGTGGTTCGGTAGAAATAGCACCTAGTATAGGTTTGGCTGATGCCGTATGTGACATTGTGAGCACCGGAAGCACGTTATTAACCAATGGCTTGAAGGAAGTAGATACTGTTTTAAAATCTGAGGCAGTAATAATTGCAAGCAATAATCTTAACTCAGAAAAGTATGCTCTTTTACAGGAATTAGTTTTTCGTATTAATGCAGTGAATGAAGCTAAGTCAAACAAATATTTACTCCTAAATGCACCTAATAGCTCAATTGAAGCAATTACCGAAGTATTGCCAGGCATGAAGAGTCCTACCGTTATGCCTTTAAAAGAAGAAGGATGGAGTTCCTTGCACAGCGTTGTAAATGAAAATGATTTTTGGAATCAAATATCCAAACTTAAAGAACTTGGAGCTCAAGGAATATTGGTAATACCTATCGAAAAAATGATTTTATAATATGGAAATATTAAGAAAGATAAAGCCTGAAAACATAGAAGATCAGCTCAAAAGACCGGAGTTGGATATAGATTACCTAACTGGTTCTGTTCGAAATATTCTGCAGCGAGTTAAAACTTCTGGTGATGCTGCTCTACAAGAATTAACGGAACAATTTGATAAAATTAAATTAAAACACCTTATAGTAGATAATAATGAAATTGAGTTAGCTGGTGAAAAAATATCTGAAGAGCTAAAGGCCGCAATACTTCAGGCAAAGGCCAACATCGAAAAATTTCACTCTGCACAAAAAAGGACTCCATTGTCAATAGAAACCATGCCTGGAGTAACATGTATGAGAAAGTCTGTACCTATTGAAAAGGTTGGTTTATATATTCCTGGAGGTACGGCTCCACTTTTTTCAACTGTGCTAATGCTAGGCATACCAGCACAAATTGCCGGCTGCAAGGAAGTAGTAGTATGCACACCTCCAGACAAAAACGGGAATATTCATCCTGCTATTTTGTACACGGCATCAATTGTAGGTATTAGCACTATTATAAAAATTGGCGGAGCACAAGCGGTAGCAGCCATGGCATATGGTACTGAGTCAGTGCCCAAAGTCAATAAAATTTTTGGGCCAGGAAACCAATATGTTACGAAAGCCAAACAATTGGTGAATATGGAAGGTACCGCCATAGATATGCCCGCTGGCCCTTCAGAAGTTGTAGTAATAGCCGATAATACTGCTGATCCCGCCTTTGTTGCCGCAGATTTACTTTCTCAAGCTGAACATGGCGAAGATAGTCAGGTAGTACTATTTAGCGATTCTGAGGAATTAGTTATGAAAGTTTTAAACGAAATTGAAATTCAATTAAATGACTTGCCACGAGCAGATGTAGCAAAAAAATGTCTAGCTCAAAGTAAAGCAGTGATTGCTGAAACTCTGGATGAATGCATGGCGCTTTCTAATACGTATGCCCCGGAACATCTTATAATTAATTGTACTAATGCAGAAATTATAGCAGATAAGGTAACGCAGGCTGGTTCAGTATTTATTGGGGCATATACTCCTGAGTCAGCAGGTGATTATGCATCAGGAACTAATCATACGTTGCCTACAAATGGAGCCGCTCAAGCATACAGCGGAGTTTCACTTGATTCCTTCATGAAGGAAATCACATTTCAAAAAATTAGTAAAAAGGGAATTTCTGTTCTTGGCCCTATCGTTGAAACAATGGCTGAGGCAGAGGGGCTTGGAGCTCATAAAAATGCTGTGTCTATCAGGTTAAAAAGTATAAGGAAATGAATTTAGAGCAACTAGTGCGTCCGAACATTCGAGCGATGAAAGCTTACTCTTCAGCAAGGGATGAGTACAAACCTACTGATGAAGTAACACTTTTAGACGCTAATGAAAACCCTTATACTACTGATTACAACAGATATCCGGACCCATACCAAAACTTGCTAAAGTACAAGATTGGAAAGCTTAAAAAAGTAGGCAATGAATCCATTTTTTTGGGTAATGGAAGTGATGAAGCAATCGACCTAATTATGAGAATATTTTGTGAGCCCATAATCGATAACATCATAATTCCAGATCCTACTTATGGTATGTATGAAGTAGCTGCAGCCATTCAAAATGTAACAGTAAAAAGAGTGCCGCTCAGTGAGAATTTCGCACTGAATATAGATGATTTTTTGGCAACGATCGACAGCAGAACCAAGATTATTTTTGTATGTAATCCCAACAACCCAACTGGTAATTTATTCGATTCTAATAGCCTTCAAAAATTAATAAATAGTTTTCAAGGCATAGTAGTTATTGATGAGGCATATATCGATTTTGCTAATTCAGATTCCTTCATTAACAGGATCGATGAATTCAAAAATTTAATTGTTCTTCAAACCTTTTCCAAAGCTTGGGGGCTTGCTGGAATTCGATTGGGAATGGCATTTTCTAACCCAGAGATAATTCAACTATTTAATAAAGTTAAAGCTCCTTACAACCTTTCTTCTGTTACACAAAGTTTAGTGAGTAACCTCATTGATAACAACAAAGATCGAGTATCAACTGAAATTGAACAATTGATCAAGGACAGGCAAATAATGATTCTAGAACTGGAAAAACTACACATTATAGACAAAATCTATCAGTCAGAAACCAACTTTATACTGGTGAAATTTAAAGATCATCAAAAAGTATATAATCAATTAAAAATCAATAAGTTAATTGTTCGTGACAGATCTAGTGCTTTAAACTGTAATGGCTGTTTGCGCATTACAATTGGTACGCCATCTGAGAATAAAAAAGTATTAAAAGTATTAGAATCATTATGAAAAAAGTATTATTTATCGATCGTGATGGAACCCTTATTTTAGAGCCTGAAGATGAACAAATTGATAGTCTGGAGAAACTGGAGTTTTATCCCGGGGTATTTAAGTGGCTTGGAATGATTGCCAATGAACTTGACTATGAACTGGTAATAGTTACCAATCAGGATGGCCTCGGAACAGCATCATTTCCGGAAGAAACTTTCTGGCCTGCACAAAACAAAATGCTAAAGGCTTTTGAAAATGAAGGAATAACATTCGATGAAATTCTGATTGACAAATCATTCCCATCGGATAACGCCCCCACCCGAAAACCCAAAACCGGACTACTGGAAATGTACCTTGATAGCAATTATGATCTGGCTAATTCTTATGTTATCGGAGACAGGATCACTGATATAGAACTGGCGAAAAATTTAGGTGCAAAAGGTATTTTAATTGGAGATCCAAACACTCCACTAGGAGACCTTGAAAAAAGTTGCTCTCTAGTGACTACTAACTGGCAAAATATCTACCAATTACTCACCCAGAGAAAAGCAAAAGTAATCCGTAAAACCAATGAGACGAATATAGAAATATCACTGAATTTGGATGGTAATGGTCAAAGCAAAATCAGTACCGGTATCGCATTTTTTGATCACATGCTCGAGCAGATCTCAAAACATGGAAATCTTGATATAGTTATAATTGTAAAAGGTGATTTAGAAGTAGATGAACACCACACAATTGAAGACACGGCCATTGCATTAGGCGAAGCTTTTCTCAATGCTCTAGGCAATAAGAAAGGCATAAGCAGATATGGTTTCCTATTACCTATGGATGACTGCCTGGCGCAAGTAGCCATTGACTTTGGCGGAAGAAACTGGATAGAATGGGATGCAGATTTCAAACGGGAAATGATCGGCAAAATGCCAACTGAAATGTTCTTTCACTTCTTTAAATCTTTTTCAGATTCAGCTAAATGCAATCTGAATATTAAAGCCGAAGGCACTAATGAGCATCATAAAATTGAAGCCATTTTTAAAGGCTTTGCAAGAGCGATTAGAATGGCAGTTAAGCGTGAGGCCGGAAATAATGAACTACCATCTACTAAAGGAGTATTATAGATGAAAGTTGCAATAGTTAAGTATAACGCAGGCAATACACAATCAGTCATATTTGCTTTAAACAGACTGGGCATTGACCCTATTCTTACAGACGACTTTGATGAGCTAAAATCAGCGGATAAAGTGATATTTCCGGGTGTTGGAGAAGCTGGAAGCACAATGAAGCATCTGAAATTAAAAAAACTTGATAGGCTTATTTATGGCCTCAAGCAACCTGTACTTGGTATATGTCTTGGCATGCAACTCATGTGTAAGCATTCTGAAGAAGGTGATACAGAGTGTATAGGAGTCTTTAATACAGAAGTTAAAAGGTTTCAATCAGAATCGTTGAGTATACCACACATGGGCTGGAATGAGCTAGAGGTTAAGAAACATGCGTTAAATAAGAATTTGGGCGATAACCATATGTATTTTGTTCATAGCTACTATGTGCCAGTAATGCCTGAAACCATTGCCACGACAAACTATGCACAAGAATTCTCTGCCTCATTGCATAAAGACAATTTCTATGCGGTTCAGTTTCACCCAGAGAAATCCAGTAAACAAGGCTTACAAATGATTAAAAACTTTATTGAAATATGAGAATAATACCTGCTATCGATATTATAGATGGTAAATGCGTTCGGTTAGAACAGGGGGATTATAATGCTAAAACCGTTTACAACTCAAATCCGGTAGATGTGGCCAAGACCTTTGAAGATAATGGTATAAAATATTTACATCTCGTTGATTTGGACGGAGCTAAATCCGGAAAAATAGTGAACCACAAGGTATTAGAATCTATTGCAAAAGCCACAAATTTAACAATTGACTTTGGTGGTGGCATTAAATCTGATCTGGATATTGCATGTGCTTTTGATTCGGGGGCTTCGCAGGTTACTTGCGGGAGTATTGCCATAAAACAACAAGCGAAGGTACTTGAATGGATTGAGAAATATGGTAGCGGAAAACTTATACTTGGTGCCGATGTCAAAAATAAAATGATCGCAGTGAGCGGTTGGACAGAAACCACCTCGGTAACCATTGAAAGCCTAATAAATAGCTTCATACCTAATGGTCTGACAACAGTAATTTGCACAGACATTAGCACAGACGGTATGCTACAAGGGCCAAACGTAGCACTCTATAACGAATTAATGGGGTCGTTCCCAGCATTAAATTTGATCGCCAGTGGAGGAGTCAGCTGTATTGAAGATGTACAGAAACTAAAGGAAAACGGTTTGTTTGGCGTTATCATTGGTAAAGCCATTTATGAACACAAAATCTCATTAGCAGAACTTAGTAATTATGCTTAAGAAGAGAATTATACCCTGCCTTGATATTAAAAATGGTAGAACCGTAAAAGGGGTAAATTTTGTTAATATCCGCGATGCCGGTGATCCGGTTGAGCTGGCCAAAAGCTATGCTGAAGTAGGAGCTGATGAACTCGTTTTTCTAGACATAACTGCAACAAATGAAGGCCGCAAGACTTTTGTTGAACTTGTTAAGCAAATTGCTCAAAATATTGATATACCCTTCACTGTAGGTGGCGGGATATCAACTGTGGAAGATGTTGCACCACTACTACAAAATGGAGCAGATAAAGTGACTGTTAACTCTTCTGCTGTTAAAAGACCCGACCTAATCAAAGAATTGGTAGCAGCTTATGGCACGCAATGTATAACAGTGGCAATTGATGCTAAAAATATTGACGGGCAATGGTTTGTTCATACTCATGGAGGAAGTAAACCCACTGATAAATTATTATTTTATTGGGCTTGTGAGGTAGAACAAAGAGGAGCTGGCGAAATATTATTTACCAGCATGGATCATGACGGCACAAAAAATGGGTTTGCAATCAGCACGCTTAAGCAATTAAGCAACAAAGTTAAAATACCTATAATAGCTTCTGGTGGGGCAGGAACGATGCATCATTTTAAAGAAGTATTTAAGGAAACAACTATTGATGCGGCTTTGGCAGCCAGTATTTTTCACTTTGGCGAAATAGCCATTCCCGATTTAAAAAGTTATCTAAAAAAAGAAAATATAGCCATACGATGATACAACCAGATTTTTCAAAAGGACTAATACCTGTTATTATTCAAGATTATTTCACCAATAATGTTTTAATGCTTGGGTACATGAATCAGGAAGCTTTTGAACGAACAGAAAAAGAAAAAAGAGTAACCTTCTTTAGCAGATCAAAAAACAGGTTATGGACAAAAGGTGAAACTTCTGGCAATCATTTACATGTGAAATCTATAAGTATAGATTGCGATAACGACACACTATTGATCAAAGCAGAACCACTAGGCCCCACCTGCCATAATGGAACTGATACCTGTTTTGGCACTTTTGAAAACAAATCAACTGACCTGGGCTTTCTTCAAAACACGATTACCGACCGCAAAGAAAACCCCAAAGAAGGATCATACACTAATGAATTACTGAATAATCTTAACAAAGCTGCACAAAAGGTAGGTGAAGAGGCTGTAGAGTTAGTTATTGAAGCGAAGGACAACAATGAAGAACTTTTTCTGAATGAGGCGGCTGATCTAATGTACCATTACCTAGTTCTACTTACAGCAAAAGGCCACAACTTAAATGATGTTATCCGGGTACTAAAAAAACGCCACAGCTAGCCGGGTTGTCAAGTACCTTACATCTGCTAGTCATATACAATTAGTATAATTGTGTTATGAGCAAGACAAAGTTGATCAAAGGACACCCTTACGAGGCATATTCTAAAGAAACATACTCTAAAGAAGAGGTTATTGAAAATATCATTTTATCAGCATCAACAGCTCCTTCAGGTGCTCATAAACAACCATGGTCGTTCTGTGTGGTAAGTAACCCCGATTTAAAGAAACAAATAAGAGAGGCCGCTGAAAAAGAAGAATACGAAAGCTATAATGGGAGAATGACTGAAGACTGGCTTAAAGACTTAGAGCCGTTGGGCACCGACTGGCATAAACCATTCTTAGAAATTGCTCCTTACCTCATTATAGTATTTAAAAAGGCCTATGACATCTGTCCGGAAGGTAAGAAAAAGAATAATTACTATGTGAATGAATCCGTTGGGTTAGCGGCAGGGTTTCTTCTCACGGCCATCCATAATGCCGGTTTGGTAGCTTTAACCCATACCCCCAGCCCAATGAATTTCCTTACCAAATTGCTAGATCGACCTGAAAATGAGCGGCCAATGTTGCTAATCCCTATTGGCTACCCTGTAGAGGAAACATGGGTGCCAAACATTGAAAGAAAGCCCTTAGAAGAAGTGGCTTCATTTTATGAGTAGAAATACTTCGCAAAAAAACTACTGATCCATCATTTCTGAGAAATCCTCTACATCAAATTTAATATCATCTTCACCAATCTGATCAAAAGGATTTTCAAGATGGCCCTGAATATTATCCAAACTCACCAATATAAAACTAAATACAATAGGCATAGCATATTGTAAGCCTTCTGAATAATGTTCCGATACTGAAACAAAGTATGGGCCGTAAAGTATGGGGAATGAATAAATAAAAACTTTACTATACGCCCTAAGTGTAACTGGTGTGCGGTAGTGCAAAATCACTTTCAAGTTTTCCATCGCCACCATTATTTTACTTATGTATTGACTAACCCTAGACATCTCTCCTACCTGCAAACCATGATCTCTAAACTTTTTTGCGATCATAGAAAATTTAGAAATTTGTTCATAAATCAATCGCTCAGATTCATGCGCAGTCTGTGGTTTGCATACAAAAAAGTCCCGAATTCGAGAGTATATTTGAAGAAGTTCCAGTTTAATTTCATTCTGAAAATCCTTATCGTCACCCACCCAGTCTCGCGAAGCATGGTACAACGCAATAACGTGTGCTTTGAAGTCTCCTAAGAGTGAAAGGGCTCGCTCACGTCTTTTATAAGCACTATCAATAGAAAATACAACAGGAAACACTATAGCTATAGCTACTAATGTTAGCGGAAAATCTGCAACAATATGAAAATGATCGCATAGCCAGGTACTAACAACAGCAAGTATTGTTACTATAAAAGTTTTATAGTTTATGATTAAATAGAGGCTCTTTACAATTTTCATTGGGATTCTAAGTTATCAAGCGAATATAGAAAAAGGAGTTCATGTTAAGAAATTGTTAAGTAAACTAGTTAACTCGCATCATTACCTATTCCATAAATCTAACTTTTCTATATTTTTGCCGCTGAAATTAAATTAGTAGAAATGGGAAGAGCATTCGAATACAGAAGAGCAGCGAAAGAAAAGCGTTGGGACAAAATGTCCAAGGTATTTCCAAAACTTGCAAAGGCTATTACAGTAGCCGCGAAAGAAGGAGGAACAGACCCGGAAATGAATGCTAAATTGCGCACAGCTATTCAGAATGCTAAGGCTGAAAATATGCCTAAAGACAATATTGAAAATGCCATTAAACGTGCCGAAGGCAAAGATGCTGCAGAGTATACTGAAATAAACTATGAAGGCAAAGGGCCTCATGGTGTATTGGTATTTGTTGAGTGTGCCACTGACAATGCCAACAGAACAGTAGCGAATGTTAAAAGCTATTTTAGTAAAGCAGGCGGAGGGCTGGTACCCACAGGCTCTTTAGAGTTTATGTTTGATAGAACAGCGGTTTTTGAGTTTGTGAAAACCGAAGGGATGGATCTGGAAGAGCTTCAGTTGGAATTGATAGATGCAGGCATGGAGGAAATTGAAGAAAAGGATGATAAAGTCTTTGTTTATGGCGACTATACCAACTTCGGAAATATCTCGACTGCCTTGGAAAACTTAAATATTGAGGTTGAAAAATCTTCATTGAAACGATATCCAACAACTCCTGTAGAGTTTACAGAGGAACAAATGGAAGAGATAGAAAAAATGCTAGATAAGATTGAGGATGATGATGATGTACAGGCAGTTTTTACAAATATTGCCTAATGGATAAAAAAGCCATATCACTCTATAAAACAATAAGACTAATACATTGGGCATTGCTTACACCAATGCTTTTATTTGCTGTTTTTGCCTATATCAGTAATCTAGGTGCCGACCGATCAGACCAGAAAGGACTTGAAGTGCTCATATACTTGCCGTTGTTCATGATGGTGATGGCAATAACTGCTGGCCGTTTTTTGTACTCAAGAAATATTGCCAAATCAAGAGGAAAAGTATTCAATACAAGGCTGCAGATTTTCATGACTGCGACAATTATAAGAGACGCTTTTTATGAAGCTGCAGGTCTAACAGCTGGAGTGGCGGCATATATCACAGGTAATAACACGATCTTACTGCTTATTCCAATAATTCTATTGCAATTTTATGCCTCACGGCCTACACATCTAAAAATAGAAAATGATCTGGAAGCTACCCGAGACGAAATGAAAGCGCTGTGCGATTAGAAAATAATATCCTCGTACTTCTCATTGGTAAATGTACGGCAACTCAATTTTGCTTTTAAAGCACTCGGCTTAAACAATGATTTGCCCATAACAATTCTCACACACTCTTGAATGCCTTCTGTAATAGAAGGGTGCGGATGAACACATTCAGCCAGCTCTTCAATGCCCCTATCCATACTAATGAGAAGTGCTACTGCCTGTATTGCACTTGAAGCATGGTGACCTACCACACGCATACCCAATATCTTCATATCATCGTCATTAGTGACGAGTAATTTAATAAAGCCCTGCGTATTTCTTTTGGCAATTGCACGAGGTATACACGAGTAGTCTAGTGTTACTACCTTATAGGGTACTCCTTTTTTCTTTGCTTGAATTTCATTGAGTCCCACTCCTGCAACCTCAGGGTTTAGGAACATTATGGTTGAAATATTCTCGTAGACTAATTTACGCCTGGGTTTACCAAATATTTTTTCAACTGCATGTCGCCGTTCAAGTTCTCCCACATTAACTAGCGCAATATCGGCCGTTATATCCCCAACTGCGTACACATTCGAAACACTTGTTTGGGTTTCAGTATCTTCAATTCCTCGCTGGTTTAATGAAATAGGTACTGCATCTGCCCATAAATTTTCATAGTTAGGTACCCTACCCACAGATACCAGTGCTTTTTCAACATTAAATATTTCTTTCGACCCATCGTCATATTCCAGCTCGTATTGTACTCGGCCATCAACAACTTCCATCTTTATAAGCCGCGAATTTCTATGAATTAGTACACCACTTTCTTCCATGTTGCGCTCAATCACCTGTACAACATCTTCATCCTCAAAAGGTAAAATCCTATCCCCTTTATCAATTAAGTGGACTTTGGTTTTTCCAAAACCAGAGAATATGGTGGCATATTCGCAACCTATAACACCAGCACCCAGTATAACCATGCTTTCAGGAAAATCGCTAATGTTTTCAATACCTTCGCTGGTTAGAATTACCTTTTCATCGATAGGTATTTCTGGAAGTTTCCGAGGCCTACTTCCTGTAGCTAATACAACATAATCTGTATATACACGCTCTGTCCCGTTTTCGCCAGTTATTTCTATTTCATGATCAGTTAATAGCTTCGCACTACCTACTTTAAATTCTAGAAGGTCAGCAAATTGGGAATGCTGTAGCAAATCCATATGGTCTGACAGCAAATGCTTGCGATTGGCAATAGCAGCAACTACATCGGCCTTCACATCTTTGAACTTGATATCTGGTGGTGCTACATTAAACCTTTTTAACTGCTTGGTTAGCCGAGCAGTTTCTTTCGAGATTTCCCACCAGGTTTTTGAAGAAAGAGCCCCGTTAGTAACCCCGGCACCACCAATGCCATAGCGTTCAATAAGTAAAACCTTTTTCTTGAAGTCCAGTGCCCGCATGGCGGCAGCATAGCCTGAGGGGCCGGCACCTATTACTACTAGATCGTATTTAGTCATAATAACTACAGACAGATTATTTTTTCTAAATATAACTAATTATCAATCAAATCATTAACCTGATATGTAATCTGGAAAGTAATAGAACCAATCACCCTTCATTTCATTAAACGAACATCAATTTCTTATTTAGTTTATCATTTAGCAGTATTTTTACTTCATGAATCGATTCAAATAACTCCTCAAATGAATCGATGATAAAATACCTGTCTTGAAACACATCTTTTCTGTATGGTGTGTTTAATAGTTGATCAACATTGTATTCAAAGTGCTTAGGTTCATTACTTATACTAAATTTTGTTTCACCAGCTGAAGATAGAATACCAGCACCATAAATTCTTAATCCCTTTGATTCCCTTATTAAACCAAACTCAACTGTAAACCAATATACACGGGAAAGCAATTCAATAGCATGAGCATCGCCTGCATGCGATACCGCTATTTGGCTTAACGCTTGGAGAAAATCGACAAACGGTTGATTTACCAATAGAGGTACATGTGCGAAAACATCATGAAACATGTCAGGTTCCTCAAGATAATCGAGTTCGCTCATTTTTCTAAGCCAGGTGGTGGCTGGAAATTTCTTGTTGGCCATCAATTCGAAAAACAATTGGTCATCCACAATACCTTCCACAGCCACTAGCTCCCAACCCGTAGCTTCTCGTAATATTTTATTGGTTTTTTGAAAATTTGGTATCTCATCATTTGAAAACTGAATTATTTCCAAACCCTTTAAATATTCTTCTGTGGCGGCAATAGGTAGATTCTTAATTTGTCTGTCAAAAAGTATTCTCCATACTTCATGATCTTCGTCAGTATAGTTGTCATGTACCTGCTGCATGTTCTTCAATGTTGGAATAATTCGTTCCTGAGTCTTTTTCATAGTGTTAGTAGTTAAAAAATTGGCATTAAAAAAGCCCCGCTTTTGGAGCGGGGCTTATATATTCTGTTAATTATTTCGATTTAGATTAGAACATATAACACTTACTCCAAGAGGTTATTTCCTGGTAGTAATAATAATAGTAAGTGTTAAACGATTTGTTCATGAATTCAATGATAGAATGATTTTATTCAAAATCATACGATTTTTAAAAATAATTTTTATGTTTGTTATTACGTAACTATATACATTTTATGAATTACTTAGACCAACTTGGTGTACTTGCCCTAGGTACACGCCTCAAAAAAGTTTCTGATATGATCATGAATGATGGAATAGAAATGTACAAAGCGGCTGGTTTAAATTTTGACCCTAAATGGTTTCCAGTTTTTCATTTACTATCTACCCAGTCTCCTCTTGGGGTTGTGGAAATTTCAGAAAGGCTCAATATATCGCACCCATATGTAATTAAACTTGTAAAGGAACTCCAGAAGGCTGGATTAGTTACAAATAGCACAAATGCTAAAGATGCCAGAAAAAGATCCATTGAACTATCTGCTGCGGGTAGCAAACTCTTACATTCCATCACACCTGTTTGGAATGACATACACAATACCATTGATAGTCTACTTAGAGATTCCAAAAATACTTTGTATTCAAATCTAATTGAGTTAGAAAAATCATTTACCGAAGAAAGCTTTTTGCATCGTGTACTTACCACAAGAAAACAACGCTTGTTAGATGAAGTGGAAATAGTGTCTTATGAGCCATCACTAAAAGCGTATTTTAAAACATTAAACATAGAATGGTTGGAGAAGTATTTTACCGTAGAGCCCATTGACATTCAAGTACTAAGCGAACCGGAGAAATATATCATTGAACCTGGTGGCGCAATAGTTTTTGCCAAAGTCCAAGGCAAAGTGGTAGGTACCTGCGCCTTAAAGAAAAAAGAAGGTTATGGTTATGAACTTACCAAAATGGCTGTAACAGCATCTTCTCAGGGCTTACAAATTGGTAAAAAATTGGGCTTAGCAATAATTTCCATCGCTAAGGCTAAAAAGGCAGAATTGATTTTTCTTGAATCTAACCGAATATTAACACCGGCCATTACACTCTATAACCGATTGGGCTTTGTTGAGGCCACAACTCCATGGAAATCAGATTACCAGCGTTCCAACATATATATGGAACTAAAACTTTAAACATTACTTGGGATAAGTACCTCAAAACATGTTTGACCAGCTTTATTACTCACTAGTTTAATTTCACCCTTTAATACTTTTACCGCTGTTTTCACTGCATACAGACCCAATCCCGCACCTTGGATATATTCCTGGCCGACAAAAAACATATCGAAAATATGATCGGCTATGTCATCATCAATACCAAGCCCATTATCACTCACTTTAATACTTGCCATTCCATTATCAACCATACTTGCTTCAATTGTTAGCTCAGGTTTTTTTGCATTCCTGAATTTTACTGCATTATCAATAAGCTGGCTAAGTATTAATTTAACATTGTTCTGATCTGTGAGCAATACAAAATTATCTGATACAACAATTGTTGTTTTAACTTCACAATTCCTTTCTTCACATATTCTGGTAACTATTTCTTTAACGAGCGGTTCTAGATCTATTTTTGTTACGTTTAATTCAGAAGATTTAAGCCTGATGATATTGATAAGCCTGTAAAATAGCTCATTCATTTCATAAGCAGTAAGATTAAGGCGTTCCACCAATTCGAGTACTTTTTTATCTTCCGTTTCAAGAGAAATGAGATAGCTCAGCCCCTGAAGCCTGGCAATAGGCCCGCGCACATCATGCACAGACCTGTAAATGAACGTATCCAACTCCCGGTTTACATCTAGCAAATCCTGATAGGTAGATTTGAGCTGACTTGATCTTTCCGTTACAATATCTTCTAAACGAGTATTTATTTGCTGCAATTCGTTATTCTTTGATTCAATTTCTTTTTGCTGGGCTTCTATTTCCTCTTTCTGTGTCTCTATTTCTTCTTTTCTCATCAATATTTCAGAAGTACGCTCATCGATCAGTTTTTCAAGCAATAGTTTAGATTTCTTAAGAGACCTCACTCGTAAATTGTAACCCATAAATGCCAATGCCATTATCAAAATGGTAATGAGCGCGGTAAAATTTCTTGTCTGTGTGAAAAAAGGCGTTTTTGTAAAGGAAATGGCTGCGCCCTCTTGGTTCCAGATACCATCACTATTTGCTCCTATTACTTTAAACGTGTAATCACCAGGTGCAAGATTCGTATAACTTGTTTCTGGCACGCCTTCTGCATCTTGCCAGGTTTCATCAAACCCTTCCAATTTATATTTGTATTGTAGCTTGTCAGAAGCGACATAACTGAGAGCTGCAAATTTAATAGTAATTCGTTGTTTACCAGGCGCAATTACAACAGCGGAATCGAGTGAAATCACTTCATTTTCCACCTTGAATTCTTCAATAACCACCGGTGGTTTACGTTTATTCTGGTTGA
This sequence comes from Fulvivirga sp., assembly GCF_040220315.1. Classification (GTDB taxonomy): domain Bacteria; phylum Bacteroidota; class Bacteroidia; order Cytophagales; family Cyclobacteriaceae; genus Fulvivirga. The sequence goes on along the minus strand of NZ_JAVJUY010000363.1, from coordinate 23,853 downwards.
TATTTTCTGGGTCAATAACCTCAATACCTTCATTTGTTGCAAATAACAAAAGACCATCCCTTGTCTTAAAACTTGTACCTGATGAAGTGGCTGAACTGGACTGTAACCCATCTGCTTTGGTAAATTCAACTGAAGTTATTTCTGATATTTTTCCATCAAAATAATCGTTTAACTCATCTTTGGAAACTTTAAATACTGTGATGTTTTTCTGATTTGTCGTCATCCAGAAATTCCCCAAATCATCTTCTAATATTTGGAAAATGGTATTACTTCCGAGCCCGTTATGTGATGTTATGTGTTTAAATTCACCATCCTTGTATCGCGTTAAACCAGCATTACCACAGACCCATAATATGCCTTGCTTGTCTTCATATGTTTTAAATACAAAATCCCCGGCCATACCATCTTTCATATGATAGGACTCAAATTTTTCACCATTAAATAAATTTAGCCCATTACGTGTGGCGATTGCCATACGCCCATCTGATAGTTCATTGAAGTGCATGATATATTCATGGCTTAAACCTGTTTCTGGCGTATAGTTTTTTATAGAACCATTTTCGTGAATTACGCTGATGCCATTATTGGTCCCTACCCAAATTTTTCCTGATTTATCTTCGTAAATAGTTCTTACATTATCATGGACTAACCCATTGGTATCATTAAACTTTTCTACTCTACCATCTCTGGACTTCAAAAGGAACTCACCTGTACCTATCCATAAATTACCTTTCGAATCCCACAGGCCATATTTTAGTTTAGTCTCTGTAAACTTATACCCAATATCATATTCTACAATAGTGTTGTTTTTCAGATCCAGTTTGTTAATACCCAGTTCATGTACCACAAATAGGTTTTCCTGATTATCCCTGAAAATGGCATGAACAATATATGGGTAAGTAATATGTGATTTATCAATTGAATAATTGGTGAATTTTCCATTCCATAACTTGAACAATCCTTTTCTGTAAGTTGAAACCCAGATATTACCTTCATAATCGTTTATGATGTTGGTAAAATCATTATTATGCAATGGGCTACCTTTAGAGGGATAGTCGGCTATTCCATCTTTAAATCGGACAAACCCCTTAAACGTACCAACAAATACTGCCCGTGAAACTGGATCAACCAGTGATGAGGATACTACTTTATGGGGTAAGCCATCATCGGTAGTGAGATTTTCAATGCTATTATCAGCACTAATAATTGAAAGACCATCTTCGGTTCCTACCCATATACGATCATCATCGTACCTAACATAATTGATGGTATTACTTACCAAACCATTAGACGTATTAAATAATTTTAACTCTTTTGACTTTTTATAAGCATATAAACCTTCGCTGGTGGTTGCTACCCATAATGTACCTTCTTTATCAACATCCAGGCTTTTTAGCCGCTCTGTTTTTAATTGCTCTGGTGTTTCTGTATTCTCAAATTTATTATCTTTTAAATAACACAACCCATCGCTGGTTGCTACCCACAACCTGCCAGATTCATCCTGAACAACTTCTTCAATAAAATTGCTAGGCAGTCCATCAACAGTGGTATAAATGTGAACTGCATCATTTTTCACAGTTGCTAGTCCACCACCACTGGAAGCAGCCCAAATCACACCATCCTTATCTTCAAAAATATGTGTAAATGAATTGTTGGTGATTGAAGGTGTATTGTAGGAATTGAAATTTTTAAAATCACGGCCATTAAATCTGCTTATTCCTCCATATGATACCAACCATAAATAACCCGTTTCAGAAAAAAGAGTATGGATGATCGCATTGTCTGGTAGGCCATTCTTGGTAGTCCAATGTTCCAGATTATATTGATTAAGATTTTTGTTGATCTTGGGCGTTTGAGCAAAGCTGATAATACTTGCCAACATCACCCAACAAAGGCTGATCACTAATCTTAGTTTATGGAAATTGGCTATCAATAGAATTAAGTCTAGTATATCAATATCGTAAATAATAAGTTATCCTCAAACTTCATTGGCCAGAAGGATCATTAGAAGTTGAAAGCAGGTAGAAGTATTTTAAATAACAGCTCTAACATGACCTTAATACTCTATTTTTAAGCGTTCTACTATTGCCAATACTGCCGGGCACACGAGTGTGTTTTTATATGTTAGATGTAATATGCCAGACATTTTCTTTCTATTGGTATGAGGATAATCGCGACAAGCTTTTGGACGAATTTCATAAACGGAGCAAAAATTATCTTCGGTTAAAAACGGGCAGGGTGAACCATTTAATACATAGTCATTATCGTCATCAAGATGTAGATATTTTTCTATAACTCTCCAGGCTTGATTCTGAAGTGCATGGCAAGACGTTCTATGTCTTTATTCCGAAAAATGGGGCTGGTGGTTTTGCAGCAGTTTGCACAATTCAGGCAGTCAACTTCTTCGAACACCTCCTCGTGCAAGGTATGAAATGCATTATCAAGCTTTCTTGGGTTTGCATTTTTAAGTGATGAAAGAAATTTCTTGTTCTCTTTAGATTTATTGTTTGAAGCAAATTTGAACTGTTTCAAATCAATCATACTGGTGTTTATAGTATTTTGGTTCCTTCGATATCAAATAACAGATAAATTCCATAATATGAAAATTATTAACTATTTGAAAGCAGCATTCGGAATATTGGCTGTGTTGCCAAGTATTATTTACAGTCAAACGGTAACTCCTTACGCACCAGAGTTGTTTAGCTCAAGTACATCTGGCGCGGTTTGTGGATTTTCCAATAATGGAAATCTTATTTACTTTGTAAGAGAAGATATACTAAAAGACAAGTTGTTCATTTACCAGGCTGAGCGAAATGATAATCTATGGGTAAATGCCCAAATTCTCCCATTTTCCGGTGTTTACAACGACATGGGAGGAAGACTAACACCTGATGGTAAAAAGTTCTACTTTACTTCAGACAGGCCAGGTGGCTCGAGTAGAGAGAATGACGTGTGGAATATCTGGGTGTCGGAATTAACAGACAATAAATGGAGTAAGGCAAAGCCTTTAAAAGAAATCAATGACCTGGGTAATGAGTGCTGCGGAACACCGCTAGATAACTCAAACCTTCTATTTTCAAGTGATAACCTCGATGGGCGTGCCTGGTGGATCTACAATTGGGATGGAACTGAAATTACCACAATTAAAAACTTAACCATTAATGACGCATGGCAATGGCCTTCTTATTACGATCAGGATTTAAAATTACTATTTTTCAATAGCATGAAGAGGCCTGATACGCATGGTAAAGATGATGTATATGTATCTTTTTTGGACAATGGCAAGTGGGCTTCTCCTTTAAACATTGGGAACGTAGTAAATACAGAAATTTACGAAGATGGTGCCATATTATCCTTTGATAAAAAGATCTTACTATTTAATCAGCATACAGGCACTTCATCATCTCGGGTTATGCAAGTAGAATGGCAACCTATTTATGATCAAATTATGAATAGAGAATAGATTTAAATCAGAATATAACTTCTAAACAATAATGCTTAGGGAATTAGATTACTTTTACTTAAATCAACCAGAGCCCAATAAAAGTTGTTTGCTTGCCCTGCGCAGCATTATTTTGGATCAGGATGAGCATGTAACAGAAACTAAAAAGTATGGAATGCCCTGTTTCTGCTACAAGAAAAAAATGTTTGCATATTTATGGACTGATAAAAAAACAGAAGAGCCGTATATCTTGTTTGTGGAGGGCAAGCTTTTGGATCATCCCGATTTAGAACAAGGAAGTAGAGCAAAAATGAAAATATTAAAAGTAAATCCCACTAAAAATATTCCATTAAGTAAAGTTGAGATGCTTTTAAATAATGCACTTGACTTGTATCGCAGTGGTAAACTCAAAGTATGAACCTACAAAAGGAAATTAGAGTAATCAAAAACATTGTAAAGTGGGTTGTAATCATTGCGGCCATACTATTTATTGGAATATGGTCTTTTGTAACATTTTCTCCTGCATTTGGCGATGCTCCATCAGGTGAAGGTCTTGCAAGAGTTAATGCTTCAAAAAATTACAACGGTGAAGTATTTGTAAATCTCATTGAAACGAAAATTCAAACCCCTGACCCAGAGAATGAGCAATCCATAGCAGGCTTTCTTTACAGAATATTTTTTCCGCCAGAAGGCAAAAATCCAACAAAACCGTTGCCTACAAAGAAGCTGAATGGCAACGAATTGAAAAATGGTCAGTTTGTGTGGCTTGGGCATTCAACAATCCTTTTTAAAACTAATGGCAAGCATATTATAACTGATCCTGTTTTTTTTAATGCCTCACCTATTCCAGGTTCTTTGAGTCAATTTGATATGGAAAATAGGCCTTTGATTGCAGATTTACCTGAAAAAATTGATGTAGTACTCATTTCACATGACCATTACGACCATTTAGATTACCGAGCCATACTGGAACTGGATGAAAGGGTTGTAAGGTATTTAGTGCCGCTCGGTGTAGGTGCACATTTAAAACATTGGGGAGTAGATGAATCAAAAATTGAAGAAAAAGATTGGTATGAAAGTGTGCGATACTCTTCCATTAAATTCATATTCACGCCTTCCAGACACTTCAGTGGCCGTGGACTATCAGATCGATTTTCAACACTTTGGGGTAGTTGGGTGATACAATCCGATAGTCTGAATGTGTTTTTTAGTGGCGATAGTGGCTATTTTGATGAGTTTAAAAAGATAGGTGAACTGTTTGGGCCGTTTGATATAGCTTTTATGGAAAATGGCGCATACAATACTAACTGGAACGAAATCCATTTTATGCCTGAGCAATCCGTGCAGGCCAGCAAAGATCTCAATGCCAAGCTCATGTTCCCAATCCACTGGGCTAAGTTCGACCTTTCGGTGCACCCATGGAAAGAACCTATTTTACGAGCCAATAAAGCAGCCGAGTTAGATAGTGTAATTTTAGTAACGCCACTAATTGGTGAAGTTTTTACTTTGGATGCGCCTCCAAAGAAGGATTGGTGGGAATTTGAGTAATGTGAATCGATATTTTTGCTAGCTTCAGTTAAAGGTTTTTTTATTTAATAAGTAAGATCAGATACTCGATAGTCAATAGTTAAGTATAACAGCAACCTTCCTTGACAATACCTCGTGATTAGTATTAAATAGGTTATCTTTAACGCCCTCACACTCCTCTTGATTAAAAGAATGAGTTTAGTTTAATCGTAAATTTATGCAGCTATCATTTCAAAAATTATTTTATGTGATTGCCAGCATTATTGGCTTGTTCGCTATTTTAATTTTAGCAAAATCTGTTTTAATACCTATAGCCTTTGCCTTTTTGTTTGCTTTTATACTTCATCCTGTTGCACGCAAAATTGAAGGCTGGGGCACCAACGAGCTCATATCGGCCCTTCTCTCTATCCTCGGCTCGTTTCTCATTATTGCAGCGGCCATTTTTCTGTTTTCAAATCAAATCATCAACTTATCAGAAAACCTTACAGGCTTCAGGGTTAAAATTCTAAATGTTTTCGCAGACACAACCCTATTTATCAATCAAAACATTGAATTTCTACCACAATTGGACAAAGAAGAACTACTCGATAAATTAAAAAACTGGTTGAATGAATCTGCTGGTACTTTAATCAGCCAAACATTTAGCAACACTGCAAACATTATTTTCGGTTTTCTTACGTCCATCATTTTCACCTTTTTAATACTTATTTATCGTAGAGGCGTAATACGAGCATTGGTTAGGTTTTATCCTGAAAAGCATAGAAAAAATGCTCTTAACATGTTTCAATCTGTGCAAAAAGTTGGTCAACAATACCTTTTCGGTATGCTGGTGATTGTGGTAATTCTTGGAATAATTGATAGTATCGGACTTTGGATTATTGGTATCGACAACCCATTTCTGTTTGGATTTTTAGCGGCCACGTTAGCGCTTATACCCTATGCAGGCACATTTATAGGTGCTGCTATACCAGTTATGTATTCATTTATCTCGCATGATTCAATTTGGATGCCCGTTACCATTATTATTTTCTTTTGGTTGGTACAACTCATTGAAGGAAATGTACTAACGCCAAAAATTGTAGGGGAAAATCTCAAAATTAATGCTTTTACCTCCATCTTAAGTATCATCATTGGTGCCTCTGTTTGGGGTATAGCAGGAATGATTTTGTTCCTGCCTTTTGCTGCCATGCTAAAAGCAGTTTGCGAAGAGTATACTGAGCTTAAGCCCTTTGCTTTACTCATTGGCGAGAGCAACTACAAAACCAAAGATGCTGATGACAAATTCATCTCAAGATCCTTTAAAAGGTTCATATCATGGTTTAAAAAATAAAGGTTAATTATGGTTAGGCTGAAAGAGCGAATCAAAGTTCCATGTAAAACCCAAAGAACAAAGAATATCAATCATAAGAAACAAACTACAGCTCACTAAAATTGTATCATATTAAAATAGATTATGAATTATAATGAGTATAAAAAGTTAACATTTCGAATAAGTTCTGGTTATTAAATACCATGATTAAACAACTATTAGCAGCAGCATTATTATTATCTATAATAGTTGGTTGTCAACCAAATACTGATACCAGCAGAATTATAATTGATGAAAAAAATATTCTTCGTAATGTTGAACTCATTTCACATGACTCCCTGGAAGGAAGATTATTTGGAACTCAAGGGCACAAAAAAGCTCAACAGTTTATTGCCAATTACTTTAACTCATTGGGGCTAGACCCCGCCTTTAATACTGGTTATATTCAGCCCTTCTCAATTACATTAAGCGGAGATAAACGAAACTGGTTGTTTCCTGTTTCTGATTATAAAGATAGTTCTGTTATCATACCAGACACAACTCTAAAAGGAGGAAATGTAATAGCCATAAAAAAAGGACTGACGGATAAGGTACTTTTAATAACTGCACATTACGATCATTTGGGAATGCGCAATGGTGAAATTTACAATGGCGCAGATGATAATGCTTCAGGTGTTGCTGCCCTTCTGGCCATAGCGGAGTACTTCCATGACAAATCACTGAACCATACACTTATTTTTTCCGCCATAGATTCCGAGGAAATAGATTTGGAAGGTAGTTATTATTTGTCAGCACATTTTCCTGTTGACATAAACAGTGTTGTTTTGAACATTAACATGGATATGATCTCAAAAAACGATTCCATGGAGCTATATGCTGCAGGCACATACCACTACCCTCACCTAAAGCCCACATTGAATCAAATAAAATCGCCAATCAATTTAAAATACGGTCATGATGATCCCGGCAATACCAAGCAATTAGATTGGACAGACGCCTCAGATCATGCACCATTTCATGAGAAGGGTATTCCTTTTATCTATTTTGCTGTGGAAGATCACCCAAACTATCACCAGCCATCAGATACATTTGATAGTATCGATCATGACTTTTACATAGAAGTTGTTAAACTAATTATTCAGGCTGTTGAAAGGTTTGATGTTGAGTTGTCTGTTTGAATGTTTTTACTTTTCTCCCATCGATTAATAATATTCAGTTTAACTTGGTGTAATGTTTCCAATTCATTAGCTTGTAATGAACTATATCCAAAGGCATGTGCCTGCTAAAAAGATGTTAGTCAGGTACTTACAAACACTTTCGTATGAAAAATTTCCCTAATGCCTTTGTGATAATATTATACTTTATCCTTTTTGCCTGGATACTGACGTTTATCATTCCTAAAGGAAATTACCAAAGAGAGTTAAACACCGAAACTAACAGAAATATCGTAATTGCCAATTCTTATGAACAAAAAGATGCTCCACATCTTTCTGTTTTTCACGTGCTGTTGGCAATACCAAAAGGAATTGCCGATCGTGCAGATTTAATAGTTCTCATTTTAATACTAGGCGGATGCTTTTATTTAATAGAAAAAACAGGAGCGCTTAACCAGGGTCTAAACCAACTGATAACCATTTTAAAAGGCAAGGAACTTTTGGCTTTGATTATAATTTGCATCTTGTTTCTTTTTGGTGGGTTTGCAATTGCTATACAGGAGGAAATTATTGCGATGACTCCGGTACTTCTATTATTTGGACGAACATTGGGATATAATCCATCGGCTATGATCTATTCAAGTTTTGGATCAGCTGTCGTTGGATCAGCATTCAGTCCATTCAATCCATTTGGTGTAATCATTGCTCAGAAAGAAGCTGAAGTTGAATTACTATCCGGCTCAGAATTCAGATTGATTGTTTTTCTAATCGCATCAATTGTTTGGATCATCTACATTATAAAATATGTTTCTAAGAATCGTGTAGATAAGTCAGTAGCCAATATTGAAGCTGGGAAACTGTCAATTAGGAGTAAAACAATACTGACATTATTAGCCTTAACCTTTGGAATTGTAACCTTTGGCCTCATTCAATTATCCTGGGGATTTAATGAAATGTCAGCTTGCTTTTTTGTATTAGCACTAGTTTCTGGATCTATTGCTGGCTTCAGTTTTAACAAGACCACCGAAGTTTATATTGACGGTTTTAAAGAAATGATTTTTGCATGCATCATTATAGGTCTCGCTAACTGTATCTCAATTGTATTAAAAGAAGGATTAATTGTTGACAGTATTATACATGCCCTTTTTGCGCCTCTGAAAAATGTGCCTCCAAATATTTCCGCAGTATTGATGATGATTTCTCATTCGATTCTTCATTTTCCAATTCCAAGTTATTCGGGACAGGCTATACTCACCATGCCAATACTTACGCCACTATCAGATTTAATTGGCCTTTCAAGACAGGTTACAGTGTTGGCCTATCAATATGGCGCCATTATGATGGATGCAGTTATTCCAACTAATGGAGCATTAATGGCCATTATTGCACTAGGTGGCATTAAATACAATCAATGGATATCCTTTATTATTAAACCAACACTGCTTATGCTCTTTATTGCCGCTCTAGCTATACTTGTAGCGGTACAAATAGGGTACAATTAAAATGTTTGCATAAACTACATCTCCTCCCTCAATTCAAACACCTTTCTCATTTTATTAATCAACTTATCGGGTTACTCTTTTTGTCAACAAATCTTAGTCATACCTTTCTTACAATATATTTTATATGTTAGCCGTTTCATGGTTAAATCCAACATGAAATTAATTTTATCCCCCGTGCTTATCTTATTTTCTTTCTTTTCATGCGAAGAGAGCTGTGATTCCGTAAAGTGCCGCGATGATATTCCCGCAGCAACTTTCACTTTTAGACTTTTAGATACTGCTACAGGTAAAAATCTATACTTTGGTCTAAATCCAATCAATCATCCAGACTCAGTAACTATAACTGAACGTGATGTTCAATTATTTAAAGCCAATTACTATGATAGTACGTTAAGTTATTTTTTTGCAAGAGATACAGTTTACTTTTACCCCGGCTACAAAAAAGAAATAAAGGATACATTAGCTTTTGAATTTAAGAGTTTAGGTAAACAAGAGTGTTGTGTAGAATACATAATTATCAAAACCAATTATAATGGCGTTGATTATTTTCCAATGGAAGACAACTCATTTACCTTATATAAGTAAACCAATTACATCTCCTCCCGCAATTCAAATACCCTTCTCATTTTATTAATCAACTTTTCTGATTCTCTAAAATTCAAGGTTTGCTGGCCATCAGAGTAAGCTTCTTCCGGCTTTTCGTGCGTTTCATAAATAACACCATCAGCTCCAGCCATAATACATGCCAATGCCACGGGCTCCACATGATCTCTGATACCAATGCCATGTGATGGGTCAGCTATCACAGGTAAATGAGACTTCTCTTTCAGAATAGTAATAGCATTAATGTCCATTGTGTTTCTACTCGCCTTCTCATAGGTTCTGATACCTCTCTCGCATAACATTAAATTCTCATTACCTGCCGAAAAGACATATTCAGCAGATGAAAGTAATTCATCGATTGTTCCAGAAATACCTCTTTTGATCAACACAGGTTTATGAACCTTGCCCAACTCGTCCAATAAATTGAAGTTCTGCGTATTTCGTGCACCAACCTGGAATATATCAATGTAATCATGCATCTCCTCTATCTGGCTCACTTGCATTACTTCGGTAATGATTTTAATACCAGCTTTTCTGGCAGCATCGTACCAAACCTTTAATCCATCGATACCCAACCCTCGGAATGAATATGGAGAGCTTCTTGGCTTATATACACCGCCACGCATAATCTTCACATTGTTATCTAGTAAATGCTGAATAACTTTCTCTATCTGCTCTTCACTTTCGATAGAACACGGTCCAGCCATAATCGCCATACCTCCTTCTTCAATGGTCACGTCATCACCAAGGTCAATCACAGTGGGTTTCACTTTCCATTTTTTAGAAACCAGTTTGTAATCATCAGATACAATATGAACATCCGAAATTCCGGGCATATGGCCAATATCACGGATATCAAAGTCCTTTTTACCAATTCCTACAATGTATTCACCTTTCTGCGTAGCTACTTGTGTGGTTTTATATTTTAAGCCATTTACTTTACTTGTGATTCTTTCTCTTATTTCTGGCTTGAGGTTATTTTCTAGTTGTATGATCATTTTTTTAGTCTTTAGTTATTAGTCGTGAGTCGTAAGTCGTAAGTCTTAAGTTGTTAGTAGTAAGTATTTAGTAATTAGGTTTTTTAGTTAACGGTTAACAGTTAACTGGACATTGTTTTTAATTGATTTAACGAAGTCATTTATATCTGTTTTCAGGTCAATGGAATCAGAAACAGCCTTAATAAAAGCACTTCCAATAATTGCCCCACTTGCCGATTTACACGCTTGTTCGAATGTGATATTATTCGATATGCCAAATCCAATCAGTCTGGGATTTTTAAGTTTCAAACTGTTTATCCTCGCAAAATAGGCTACTGCTTCATCACTAAACTTATCCTTTGCTCCTGTAGTACCAGCGGTGGAAACCATGTAAATAAAGGCATCAGATTGTTGATCAATTTCCCTTATTCTGTTTTCCGATGTTTGCGGAGAAATCAGAAATACATTGCGCAATCCATGCTGCTCAAAAAGTGCTTTATATTTTGTTTGATATTCGATCATCGGTAAATCTGGTAAGATCAAACCATCAACTCCTGCTTGGTCGCAAGCCTTGCAGAAGTCTTCAATTCCATACTGAAGAATAGGATTTATATACCCCATCAATATCACAGGAATATTCACTGTCGTTCGTAAGACTTGCAGTTGCTCAAATAACTTAGTTAAAGTCATTCCATTTTTCAATGCCTGATTATTACTTGCTTGAATGGTAGGGCCATCAGCAATTGGGTCAGAAAATGGTATGCCAATTTCGAGCATATCAGCCCCGACTTCCTGCAACTCTTCGGCTATTGGAATTGTGTCTTCCAACTTCGGAAACCCGGCTGTAAAGTAGACGGATAAGATGTCCTTTCCTTTATCCTTAAATAGTTTATTTATTCTGTTCATTTTTCAAGTGCTCATTGTTCATTGATAATTGTACATTGACTAGTATTCTCCCCATTTTATATAAGTCTCCAAATCTTTATCTCCACGGCCTGAGAGGTTTATTACAACCACCTCATCCTTATTAAATTTCATCTTTTCTAAAGAAGCCAGCGCATGAGCAGTCTCAATAGCAGGAATAATTCCTTCTAACCTACTCAGTCGAACTCCTGCCTCCATAGCTTCCTGATCTGTCACACTATCAAACTGAACTCTTCCAGTTTCGTACAAGTGTGCGTGTATTGGTCCAATACCAGGGTAATCTAGTCCTGCAGATATAGAATAAGGTTCAACCACCTGACCATCAGCTGTTTGCATAAGAAGTGTTTTACTTCCGTGCAATACCCCAGGTTTTCCCAGTACAGTAGTAGCAGCCGACTCTCCTGTATCATTACCCTTGCCAGCTGCCTCCACTGCGACTAGTTTTACTGCTTCATCTTCCAGAAAATGATAAAAAGCTCCTGCCGCATTACTTCCTCCTCCAACACAAGCCAACACATAGTCCGGCAGCTCTTTACCTTCTTGTTCTTTTAATTGTTTTCTTATCTCTTCACTGATCACCGACTGAAAGCGGGTGACCATGTCGGGATAAGGGTGTGGCCCTACCACTGATCCGATAATGTAATGAGTATCTTCAGGGTGACCGATCCAGTGCCTCATGGCTTCATTGGTAGCATCTTTCAATGTTTTGCTACCTGAGGTGGCTGGCACAACCTGTGCCCCAAGCAGCTTCATACGCTCTACATTGGGCTTCTGACGAGCCATATCCACTTCCCCCATGTACACAATGCATTCCAAGCCCATCAATGCGCACACAGTAGCAGTGGCTACACCGTGTTGACCTGCTCCTGTTTCTGCAATAATTTTATGCTTACCTAATTTCTTGGCAAGGATAATCTGCCCAATGGTATTATTAATTTTATGTGCACCCGTGTGGCATAAGTCCTCACGCTTTAAATATATTTTAGCTCCATACTTCTCTGATAATCGAGAGGCGAAATATAATGGTGTAGGCCTTCCCACATATTGCTTTAGCAGATCGTGAAACTCATTTTGAAAATCAGCATCAGCAGTTATATCTAAATATTTAGTCCTTAGCTCCTCTACGTTTGGATACAGCATTTCTGGAATAAAGGCTCCTCCAAAATTGCCATAGTACCCATTTTCATCTACTTGGTATTTAGTTGTATTCATATCTATTCTTTTATTGTCATGTTGAGGTTGTCGAAACCTAGTCTCATTTCGACTGGCTCAATGTGACAGTTAATTCCTTTAATCTTTTTATGTCTTTCAATCCCGGTGATATCTCGAACTTGCTATTCACATCTACAGCAAAGGGTATATTTACCGATCTTGATACTTCGACTACATTATCCAAACTAATCCCTCCACTCAAAATGTAAGGCTTTTTCAGTCTCAGCTGATCGATATTAGTCCAATCGAAAGCAATACCATTACCACCGTGCTTATCCATTTTTGTATCGAATAAATAATAATCGATGAATTCAGAATAGCTATCCAACACCTCTTGATTTAATGGTTTATTACCAGCAAACACTTTGATTATCTTTGAATCAACAGCTTTTAACTCTACACAATAGTCCACCGACTCATCGCCATGTAATTGCAGGTAATCCAACTGATATTTCTGTTTCAAACTCATCACTTCTTCTATAGACTGATTTACAAACACTCCTACCTTTTTAGCCCTTATTCCATTTGGCATAACAAAATCTTCACCTACAAATCGGGGTGATTTTTTATAGAATATAAATCCCATAAAATCAGGCTCGACATCTGTTACTTCAATAACATTATCTCGAAGTCCACACACCTTCAACTTGATTGATTGACTAGGCATACTGCTTCTTTTCTAATTGACTTAACTGCTCAATAAATCGTGCACAAGACTTCTCAGGCCGACTGCTTTGCATGAATCGCTCTCCTATCAAAAACCCTTCAAATCCTTCTTGTTTTAACTCCAGTATAACCTCCGGATCACTAATTCCACTTTCAGAAACCTTTACAAATTCTTTAGGTATGGCATGAGCCAATGATTTAGATGTGTCAATCGAAACCTCGAAATTTTTCAAATCACGATTATTTACTCCCACCAAATCAATGAATTCATTAAGTGATGAATCCAGCTCTTTTTGATTATGCACTTCCAGCAATGTCTCCAGCCCTAGCGATTTAGCAAACTCAGCAAACTGTTTGATTTGCTTACCTTCTAAGGCAGCGGCAATAAGTAAAATAGCATCAGCTCCAATAGATTTAGCTTCTAGAATTTGATATTCATCCACCACGAAATCTTTTCTAAGTATAGGGCAGAAATTAAATTTCCGAGCAGTCATCAAATCTTCATTTTTGCCACCAAAATAATTCTGATCAGTGAGTACAGATAGTGCAGATGCCCCTGCCTGCATATAGCCAATAGAGGTTCGTTCTACAGAAACATGTGCATTGATCATTCCCTTAGAAGGTGATTTACGCTTTATTTCCGCAATAATGCCCGACTTATCTTCCCTCTGGATATATTTCCTGAGTGACACTGATTTAGAGCCAAAGTAAATGCTCTGCTCTAACAACTTCTCTGGAAATAGCGATCGTTTTTCAGCTACTTCTTTATGCTTATGTGCGATAATTTCTTCTAGTATATTCATCTTTTAGTTCGTTGGTACTGTGATATTTTTATTGATTAAACTTTTAAATGCGTTCAGTGCTTTTCCAGATTTTAATGATTCGTCTGCCTTCGCGATAGCATCGGAAATCGAAAGGTTTTCATCAGCACAATGCAGGGCCATTCCGGCATTGGCCACTACAACATTATGCTGAGCTTCCGTTGCTTCACACTTCAATACTTGTTCGAATATTTTGGCTGATGACTCAATAGTCTCTCCTCCATAGATATCTGAAGGTTTTAATTGATTCAACCCTAAATCTGCCGGTGTGAGGAGTTGCTCGCCAGCATTGGAGATCATCTTGAATCCTCCAGTGAGAGATATTTCATCATACCCATCCAGTGCATGAAGGATTAGAAATCGCTTGTCCGTTTTCTGGTATAAATAGCCATACAAGCGAGCGAGCTCAAGACTAAAAACTCCTACAAGCTGCTTCTTTGGAAAAGAAGGATTAACCATCGGGCCAAGCATATTAAAGAATGTTTTCACTCCTAATTCCTTTCTGATTGGTGCTACATTTTTCATAGCAGGGTGAAATAATGGGGCATGTAAGAAGCAAATGTTGGCCACATCTAAACTTCGCTTCAATTCATCTTTCTCATTGGTAAACTCATATCCAAAATAATTCATGAGATTACTTGAGCCACATACAGAGGAAACACCATTATTACCGTGTTTGGCTACAGCCTGACCGGCACCCGCCACAACGAAAGAGCTCAGCGTAGAGATGTTGAATGTATTTCGTCCATCACCTCCGGTTCCACAAAGATCTATGGCATCATAATCCTGAATTTCCACAGGTAAGCATAATTCCAGCATAGCATCTCTGAAGCCTGTAAGTTCTTCTACCGTGATGCTTCGCATCATATACACAGTAAGAAAAGCCGCAACCTGACTTTGGTTGAATTTACCTCCTGCAAGATCTACAAGTACTTGACGGGCTGTTTCCTTATCTAGAGTTTCGTGGTTAAAAAGTTTGTAGAGTATTTCTTTCATTGCTGGTTACTGGTTGTTAGTTTTTAGTTGTAGCTAATTCCCCTCTCGGGAGGGGTTAGGGGTGGGATTTTATTGCTTCATGCCCACCCCTTGCCCCTCCAAGGAGGGGATTATTTTGCCCAAGCCAATTCTCAATAATTCTCATTCCGCCCACTGTCAATATTGATTCAGGATGAAACTGAAGTCCTTTTACATCATTTTGTTCATGAGAGATGCCCATCACTAATCCACTTTTATCTTTAGCCGTTATCTTAAGTGGACTAGAAATGGTAGCCTCTTTTACTACCCATGAGTGATAATGACCAATCTTAAATGACGCAGGCATTCCATCGAAAATTTCATCGTCATGCTCTACAAGTTCTCCTTCAATGCCGTGTAATACTTCTTTCATATTGTACAGCTCAGCTCCATACACCTCGGCTATAGCCTGATGACCTAAGCAAATACCTAAGATTGATTTTGTTGAACCATATTTCTTAATTAATTCCTTCATGATCCCAGCTTCATCAGGAATACCAGGTCCTGGTGAAAGCAATATCTTATCAAATTGGTCAACTTCTTCTAATGTGATTTTATCATTTCTAACAACTGTGAGATCATTCCCATAACCTAGCTCGCGCACACCATGCACAAGGTTGTAGACAAATGAATCGTAATTATCTAACACTAAAATCCTCATCTGTTTATCTCCTCCGCTAAAGTAAGGGCATTGCGTAATGCTGCCAGTTTGTTATCAACTTCTTTCAACTCACTTTCAGGGCTAGATTTTGCCACAACTCCAGCTCCTGCCTGGTAGTGCAATTGGTTGTTTTTACTTAAAAATGACCTTATCATAATAGCATGATTATAATCTCCATTGAAGCCAATGAAGCCAATAGCACCCGCGTAGTAGTTTCTACCTGTCTGCTCATATTGATCTATCAGCTCCATAGCCTTGTACTTTGGAGCACCTGATAACGTACCTGCCGGAAAGGTGTCAGCAACAAGTTGTAATGAAGAACCATGCCCATTTAACTGTCCTGTAACTTTCGATACCAAGTGTATAACATGAGAGTAATATTGCACCTCCTTATAAACTTCCACCTCCACATTCTTCGAGCTTCTGCTCAAATCATTTCTAGCCAGATCTACAAGCATGATGTGCTCTGCATTTTCCTTTTCATCTTCTGATAATTTCTTAGCCAATTCTGCATCGGCAGCATCATCCCCAGTTCTTCTAAATGTACCTGCTATTGGAAATATAGATGCCTTGTCTCCCTTGATCAGAATTTGAGACTCTGGGCTTGAGCCAAATAGTTTAAAGCTTCCATAATCGAAATAAAATAAATAAGGCGATGGGTTAATGGATCTCAGCGCTCGATACACATTAAACTCATCGCCTTGGAAGGTGGACATAAACCTCCTCGATAAAACTATTTGAAATACATCGCCTCTATGGCAATGATCCACGCCTTTTTGAAGTATTTCTAAAAATTGTTGGTCATCATATACTGAAGACTCCTCCCCCTGTATCTTAAATTCAAATTGCGGATCAGCATGTCTGTTGATCAATGAAATCAATTCTTCTATCCTATTCTCCTGGTCTTCAGTTGTATGTTCAAACACATACATCTCATTTTTGAAGTGATCTACAACTATCACAAAACGATACACCCTATATAGCAAATCGGGTATTTCACTATTATCATTTTTTAAGTCGAGGTCTTCGAAATGCCGAATAACATTGTAGGCCATATAACCGAAAAGGCCATTTGTACTAAATTTGAATTTATTTTCAGCTACCTGAAAAGAATTCATAAATGACACTAATTCTGCAACTAGCTGACCCTCCTCAATAGATTTTATCTGTTCTGTATAGCCTGGAAGTTGCTTATAAAGCTTCTTGCCTGATGCTTTGATCTCTGCAAGAGGCTCGCAACAGATATAAGAGAAGCTGTTCTCATTGCCATGATAGTCAGAGCTTTCGAGTAGAATGCTGTCGGCATATTTATCTCTTAGCCGAAGATAGATACTCACCGGTGTTAGTGTATCGGCTAGTAGTTTTTTATATTTGGTATTTAATTTTACTTTCATTTTTCAGTTCATTGGAATAAAAAAAGGCCTTGTGAGTGAACACAAGGCCTTTATATTTTAGACATACTTCTTGCGTTCAATCCCCATTGATTTTAAAATACCACCACCAGTTTTTAAATGCCTTGTTCATATTTTTAATCATAAAAAAAGCTCGCTGTATGAACAGCGAGCTTTAAGTTTTGTTTTATATTTTTTATACAATAACGCTGTTCCTTTTCTTTTTAGAAAAGTACCACCAAGCGTTATATGTAAAAATTTTCTTCATTGATTCTCAAATATAGATTTGGTTTTCAAATAAAAAAATGATTCCTGGAAAATTTTACAATTTCTTTTTCATTCTACTTTTTTAGACTAATCCTTCTTTTTAGTCGCGGCTTTTTTAGCTGCAGGTTTTTTAGTTGCAGCTGCTTTTTTAGGTTCGGCCTTTTTCTCTGCTTTAGGTTTTGCCTCTGCTGGGCGATTTACAGACTTCTTGTTTTTCGATCTCTGTCGAGTAACACCATAAGACCCCATCGATATTTTACCCTTTTTAGTTTTTTTATCTCCTTTTCCCATATGTTTAAAATCTTGTTGAACTCTTAAATTAAAAAACCTCTGAATAAATATCCAGAGGTTTTCCATTTAGTTCGTTTTCGACTTACCAAATTTTCACTCTCGTGCTATCAGGCTTATACATGGCATCGCCTTCTTTCACATTAAACGCAGTAAAAAACTCCTCCATGTTCGATATTGGGCCATTGGCTCTATACATTCCAGGTGAATGTGGATCAGTAAGAATCTGTGTTCTTAAGGACTCATCCTTATATTTCACTCTCCAAATAGTCGCCCATGATAAAAAGAATCTTTGCTCAGGAGTAAAACCATCTATTTTACCTGGATCACCATTGGCGGCAAGGTGTCTCTGCAATCCGTCATAGGCAGCACTTATTCCACCTAAGTCACCAATATTTTCACCCAATGTAAATTCTCCATTTACATTCACACTATCCAATGGCTCATAGGCATCGTACTGTGCAACCAACTGGCCAGTTCTAGCCTGAAAGTTTTTCAGGTCTTCGTCAGACCACCAATTTTTCAAGTTACCATCAGCGTCAAATCTACTTCCCTGATCATCGAAACAATGTGATATTTCGTGGCCGATTACCGCACCAATACCACCGTAATTTACTGCAGCATCTGCTTTATAATTATAGAATGGCGGTTGTAAAATAGCTGCAGGAAATACAATTTCATTATTTAATGGGTTAAAATAAGCATTCACCGTCTGAGGACTCATTCCCCACTCTTTTTTATCTACAGGCTCACCGAGTTTGGAAGCATTGTATTCAAATCCAAACTTGGCAGCATTCATTAAATTCTGAACATAAGATGAAGTCTCAGGATCACCGTTAACTTCCAATTCGGCATAACTTCTCCACTCATCTGGATAGCCAATTTTAACCACCATCTTTTTAAGCTTTTCTAATGCTTTAGTTTTGGTAGAATCAGTCATCCAATCGAGATTTTTAATTCTTTCTGCATAAGCAAGTTTGATGTTTTCCACCATTTCCTGAGCCTTTTGTTTCGCTTCAGGGGGGAATACCTCATCTACATACAATTTACCAATTGCTTCTCCTAAAGAGTTATTGGTCGTGCTCAATACTCTCTTCCAGCGAGGCCTCATTTCTTCTACACCTCTCAATTCTTTACTGAAAAATTCAAAATTGGCCTGTACGAAATCATTACTTAAGTATGCGGCAGCACCATCTATTAAACGCCATCTCAGGTACTCTTTCCACACATCAACAATACCATCATTTACGATTGCCTGAAACTCTTTCATAAACTCCGGCTGTGTAACAATAATGGTATCAATGTCATTCACGCCCATGTCAGCAAAATACATTTTCCAATCTACTGAAGGAACAATTTCTCCAAGCTGAGTTAAGGACATTTTATTATACAATGCAGGTATGTTTCTTTGCTCAACATTGGTCATAGATGCTTCTGCCAACCTTGTTTCCAGTGCCATAATTCTTTTAGCCTGAGCATCTGCCGATTCAGGAGCATCCCCCAAGAGTTGTAGCATTCTCGAAACATGCACCACATATTTTTCTCTAATTTCTTTGGAACGAGAGTCCGTTTTGGTGTAATAGTCTCTGTCTGGAAGACCTAAACCACCCTGTCCAAGATATCCTGCATTCATATTACTATTTTTCAAATCGGCAAAAACCCCAAAACCGAAGAATGCCCCACCGCCATATGTTTCTTGTTCCGATAAATATTTTTGAAGGCTACTAGCATCATTGATTCCGGCAATCATATCTAAATGCGGTTGCAATGGTTGAATACCTGCTTTTTCTGCTAGTAAAGAATCCATACCAATAGAGTAGAAATCAGCTGCCTTTCTTTGGTCGGTTCCTTTCGCGTATTTGTCGCTGCTTGCTGCCGTTTCCAGCACTTTTAATACAATATCGTTAGTCTGCTCGCGAATTTCCCCGAAAGTATTCCAGCTACCTCTGTCGCCAGGTATCTCTGTGTTTTTCAACCAACCTCCGTTGGCAAATTGAAAAAAGTCGTCCCCTGGATTAACTGTAGAATCCAGATTGGCCATATTCAGTGCTTGAATATCATCAGATGTTTTTTCCTCTTTTGGTTCTGAGCATGATGCCAGTAAAATTATACCGGATGCCAGCCAAGCAAGGTTGTTTTTAATTAATTTCATAATAATTTTAGTTGTTAGATTTGGCGTAACAAATCTACGAAAGTAGGATCATTGACTAATAATAACTTTGATTAGCGGTTATTAAGAAGGATGGATATGGCTTTTATTCTTCAAACAAATAGTATAGAACCTAAATGCACATCTGTTGTTATATTACAAACTATTAAAACTATGGCCAGAGCAACTTTAAATATTGTAAACGTATTACGAAGAACCGCTTCAAAGTTGGCATCTAGTAAAAACTATCAATGGGGGCACATGGGTAGTTGTAATTGTGGGTTTTTAGCACAGGAAATTACTCAAATTTCAAGTGCAGATATTCATAAAAGAGCCATGCAGAAATACGGTGATTGGAATGAACAATTAAATGATTATTGCCCAACAAGTGGTCTTTTGATGGATGATTTGATAAGTACCATGCTAAATTTTGGTTTTGATTCAGATGATTTAAAGCACCTTGAAAAACTAAGTGACAAGAACGTACTTCACAGTTTGCCCCTTGAAGAGCGTTACCTTAATCATAATAGAAAAGAAGATGTTATAAAATATTTAAAAGCATGGGCCGCTTTACTAGAAGAAAAATTAGTTGAAGATATTGAACTTGAAAATGTAGTTAGTAAAAAGCCATCTAAAAAAGTTAGTATTGCTGCTACATTAGCATGATACACGAATACTTCAAAAAAGAATTTGACGATTTTACCATTCTTGTTCAACTGAACCCAAAGTCGTTTGAGGGTTTAGAATTAACTATTCGTAATAACAAAATTGTCGAGAAAAGAAAAATGCAGTTTGATCAGGATATCTACGATGATTTCGAAGTAGATGACTTTAAACCATCCAGCCCAATTGAATTTAACCTTTATTTAAAAGGC
The DNA here is from genome assembly GCF_040220315.1 of Fulvivirga sp. Classification (GTDB taxonomy): domain Bacteria; phylum Bacteroidota; class Bacteroidia; order Cytophagales; family Cyclobacteriaceae; genus Fulvivirga. Next base: position 3,071 of record NZ_JAVJUY010000363.1, on the reverse strand, counting down.
ATTAGCTAATACGCCTCCCACTCTAAGCTATACTTGGCTTCCTCCTCATTGGTTGTTCGTAAATCTGTCGTAAATGGACCACCCTTTTCATTAATCAACATGTTAAATGTTCCGAGTTTATCATTGGGGGTTAGAAGATCGTAATCCCACAATTCAATTTCCATTTGTGTACCTGAAATGAGACCAGCTATATCAACATTTACAACCTGACTACCTTCTTTCATACTTTCATATTTGGAATTCAGAGGCCAGATTTTTTCGTTTTTATATTTTAGAAACACTTCATCTCCATCGCTTTCTTCTTGTCTGTAGCAATGAAGCTTTAGTAACCGTAGTTGGTAGGTAGTTTCAGCCATAGCAGCTATTTTTAATCAATTTAAAAAAGATAGCCGAAAGAAGGTAATTATATTTTAACTATTCAGTTATTCGGCCTACCTTTGCATTGGCAAATCAGTACGACCAGCTCCTGCTGAACTCCCCCAGGACCGGAAGGTAGCAAGGGTAAGCGGTTGTAGCGGTGCGATACTTGGTTTGCCTTTTTTTTGTTTCCTCCCTCACTTACATACTGGCAATTAATTTATTTTAGGAACCTTGCCATTTCATAATTAACTTAGCAGCATCTATTAATTTAACCACTAAATACCCCTATGAAATTCTTTATCGATACCGCAAATCTTGATGAAATTAAACAAGCTTATGACCTGGGCGTACTGGACGGTGTAACTACCAACCCATCGTTAATGGCTAAGGAAGGCATTACTGGTGATAAAAACATTAAAGCACATTATAAAGCGATCTGCGATATTGTAGATAATAATGTGAGTGCAGAAGTAATAGCCACAGATTACAAGGGTATTATAAAAGAAGGTGAAGAGCTCGCTAAAATTGATGATAAAATTGTGGTGAAAGTCCCAATGATTAAAGAAGGTGTAAAAGCTATTAAATACTTTAGCGATAACGGAATAAGAACTAACTGTACATTGATTTTTTCTGCGGGACAAGCGCTTTTAGCGGCTAAAGCGGGAGCTAGTTATGTATCACCATTTATTGGCCGACTTGATGATATCTCGCATGATGGATTAACCCTTATTGAGCAAATTGTTCAAATCTACGATAATTATGGCTTTGAAACTGAGATTCTGGCCGCCAGTGTAAGACACACGATGCACCTTATTCAGTGTGCTGAAATAGGTGCTGATGTTGCCACGTGCCCACTAAATGTAATTACAAGTTTGCTCAACCACCCGCTAACTGACAAAGGGTTAGCACAATTTTTAGCTGACCATAAAAAAGGCAATAAATAATCTATGTCATTTTCTACTGACCCAGTTGTAAGAGTAAAGGATGCTACCATATTTCAGGACAGTAATACTGTTTTGGGCGAAGTAAACTTTGAACTTGAAAAAGGCGAGTTTGCTTTTCTTATTGGTAGAACCGGAGGTGGTAAATCTTCACTGCTTAGAACTCTTTATGCAGATTTACCTTTGCGCCTGGGTCAGATAGATGTTGCCGGATATAATATTGGCAACATTAAAAAATCGGAAGTTCCTTTGCTTCGAAGAAAATTGGGCATCATTTTTCAGGACTTTCAACTTTTTCCTGATAGAACAGTCGCAGAGAATTTAACATTTGTTATGAAAGCAACCGGCTGGAGGGATAATTCTAAAATGAAAGCACGCCAGGCGGAAGTACTTATGCAGGTTGGATTAGGATCGGTGGGCTCGAAAATGCCACATCAGCTCTCTGGAGGTGAGCAGCAGCGCGTTGTAATTGCACGGGCAATGATTAACGAACCAGTAATGTTAATTGCCGATGAGCCAACCGGAAATTTGGATCCGGAAGTATCCCAAGGCATTTTCAGACTGTTTTTGGATATAAATAAGAAAGGAACTGCAATATTAATGGCAACACATGACCATACACTGGTAAGGGATCATTCAGCCAGAATTTTGAAGTGTGAAAAAGGCAAACTATTAGATTCTAAACTAGAGCAATTTGATTTGAAAACCACTGTGTACTAAATCTGTACTTCTTTTTCAGTGGCTTCGTCAAGTTTGGAATAATCCTCATCACCTTCTAACTCCTCAATTTTTTCATTGAGAACATCAATTCTAACTAATAGATTTAGAATTAACGCGTCCACCACTTTTTTACTTGGGTTGGCTTTTAATTCTTCCTTGAGAACTTGATACATTGCATCAAGTTTTTGCAGATCCTGCTCGAAATCTACTTTGATTGGTGAATCACCCGTATCGTATTCATATATAAGCTCTCTTTTTTCAGAAATAATCTGGAAATAATAAGATTCTACATCACCGAAATCATCGGTTATATTTTCCTTTTGAGCAACTAGCTTCTGCTCTGATGACCGATTAAATTTATCCAGGCTCAAATAAAGTGAAGTGCAAAAAAATACAGCAGCTGCCACTTTCCAAACCCACGAGAAGTTGAACGGCTTAGGCAAATCAGATTCTATCCTATTCCAAACCTCTTCAGACGGCTCCTGATCATCAAACTCACTTCGGTGATCTTTTATGTATTTATCAAGCTTATCCATTCACTTGTAGTAATTCCCTTAACTTCTTTTTTGATCTGTTAAATTGAGATTTACTGGTTGATTCTGATATTCCAAGTATCTCTCCTATTTCACTATGATCGTAACCCTCTAGTAAATACAGCGAGAAAACTAACCTGTAACCTTCAGGTAATTTTTCCACTGCATCTTTAATTCTTTCCACTGAAAGTTCACCATAAAAAGTTTCTTCATCCTCTTCACCATATTCAGGTAAATTCTCTAGAGGCGTTACATCAATACTTCTTTTATTAAGAAAATTCAGAGACTTATTAATTACAATGCGTTTTAACCAAGCTCCAAATGATGATTCCCCTTTAAAACTTTTCAGGTTCTTAAAAGCACTAACGAAAGCATCCTGCAAAACGTCTTCTGCATCACCAGAGTTTTTGACTATTCTAAAGCTAACGTTATACATGGCCTTGGAATAAAGTCTATATAGCTGATGCTGCGCAGCCCGATTGCCACGTAAGCATTCATCTATAATATGCTGATGTAT
>NZ_JAVJUY010000362.1:0-5662 GCF_040220315.1 Fulvivirga sp. | reverse complement strand
ATTAAATGGCGGAGCGCCAATGAGTTCTAAAATAGCGAAAATGGTGGTTGCATCATTTCAGAAAAATCCAAACTCACCTCTCTCACCACGCGAAACTGAAGTGTTGGAATTGTTAGCCAAAGGCAAGAGCTATAGTATGATTGCCGATGAGCTGTTTGTGACAAAAGAGACTGCAAAGTCGCACATTAAAAACATCTATTCTAAACTTCAGGTAAATAGCAAGTCTGAGGCAATAGCAAAGGCAACAAAAGAAAAGCTGATATAAAAAAAGAGGCTGCAAATTTGCAGCCTCTTTTTTGATGTCTCGCTATATGAGACTGTTATAATATTCAAAGACCTTTATTATTTCAGCATCTTCTTTCAGTTTTAAGCCATTCTTTTTTGCAAAATCTTCAACTTGAGCAGTTTTATCCCCAAATACTTCTTCATTCTTACCCACTTTATTTTTCAATTCAAAAACCTCATCTCGCACAACAGCATATAGTCTTTCTTTCTTTAAAACTTTATCGTTCCTCTCTCCCATGTTTATTGCAGCGTTGTATGTTGCTTCTTTAATTTCCAGGTACTGGTATTTAAGAACCTTCACCTTATCATTTACAAGTACTTCGCAAATACCTTGTGGCAGGTCAAAAGTCACGTTATTCACAACGGAGGTATTGTAATATTTTACAGAGTCTTTCAAAGGCTCTTTTATCACAAATTTTTCGATTAATGGTAATTGACAAACCTTAATGCCATGTTCCGTGTTGATCTCTAAAAGTTGGTTTTTTAAATCATACTTTAAAGGAAAGCCTTTTATTACTTTGTTGTTTTTAAGCCATAAATCTCCAACTATCCATTCGTCATTTAAATAAAATGTGCCTTCTAGCTTTGGTGGAGGTAAAGGGAGTAGATCTATAACTTCGCCTGGATTATTGCTTTTAGTATCTGTAACAGCACCTACAACCTGCGCATAAGTTGCTGCTGGTACACACATTAATAAGAATAGTATTTTTTTCATAGTTATGTTATTTAAGCTTTAAGATAGCTCCATAGTGTGTTTAAAATAATCACCCAAAATGGGTGAATTCAAAATTTGTCTGGTGTTTGAATAATTTTTACTACCATTTCATGAGGATCACCATCTTTGTCAAGTAAGTAGAATTTTACAAGTGGGTTATCCTCGGCTATTCTATTTTCAACACTTATAATATCGTTATCTGGCAAATTCTTTTCAATTTGGTCTTGTAAGTCTTCAATTGCCCTGGCAAACTGAACCTCTAAATTACTGGGGTTATAATTCGTAGTTTTCATTAATGAAATTTGGTTTCCAAAATATAGGAAATTCAAACTTCATATCCACTTCACCATCTAATTAAAGCAGATGCCCATGTAAAACCGCTGCCAAATGCTGCTAAGCAAATTAAGTCACCCTTATTTATTTTACCTTCTGCAAAAGCTTCACTCATGGCAATTGGAATAGATGCTGCTGTAGTATTTCCATAGCGCATTATGTTGTTGTAAACTTTAGAGTCAGGTAATTCCATCTTTTGTTGTATGTAATTGCTTATTCTGAGGTTGGCCTGATGAGGAACCAATAAATCTATCTCTTCCTTTTTTGCATTATTGGCTTCCAATGCTTCATTAATTACTTCCATAAACCGGACAACGGCATGCTTGAACACCAGATTTCCATTCATATAAACTTTAAAACCAGATGTATCAAGAATTTGCTCAGGTTGCCTTTCTTCGTGCGGCCTACTACTGCCAGGATCTTTCACATAAAGTTCTTCTGCAAATCGACCATCTGAATGTAAGTGAGTAGATAAGATACCCTGCTCATCTGATGGCTCTAATACTGCTGCACCAGCTCCGTCACCAAAAATTACTGCTGTACCTCTACCTCTTGTAGTAAGATCAAGCGCTGTTGATTGTATCTCAGCACCTATTACAAGCACTTTTTTATACATTCCGCTTTTTATAAATTGATCGGCAGTTGATAGGGCATAAATGAAACCAGAACATGCATTTTTAATATCCATTGCTGGAATACTCTCTAAACCAAGCTCTCTTTGAAGCAACACTCCAGACCCTGGAAAATAGTAATCCGATGTTATGGTAGCAAAAACTATAAAATCAATTTCTTCGGCTTTTACTCCAGCTCTATCTAATGCCATTCGACTGGCTTTTGCAGCCATATTTGCTACAGTATCTGTTTCTGGGTTTATCCACCTTCGCTCTTCAATACCTGTTCGCTCGATAATCCACTCATTGTTAGTGTCCATCATTTTAGATAGCTCATCATTGGTTACTATTCTTTCCGGAACGTGATGTCCTAACCCTGTTATTTTGGAATACTTCATGTATGATAATTTTAAAACAATCAAATATAGTTAAAAAACGAATGTTTGTTAGGCGCCTAAATGCGGATTTTAGGCATGTTCTTTTTGACTTAAGCAACCAATTACTAAATTCAGTAGTCTATTAGTTGTTTAACGCTGTATAACTATGATAAAAAATTACCTGAAAATTGCCTTTCGCAACTTAATTAAGCACCTAGGTTTTAGTATTACCAACATTTTTGGATTAGCCACAGGCCTGGCCTGCTGCTTTCTTATAGCTCTGTTCGTACAATTTGAGATGAGCTATGAGAATATGCATAATAAAAATGTGTATAGGTACATTCCCAGGTATGTAAATGAAAATGGAATTTTACAAATGCAGACATGGACACCTCCAGGTTTCACACCTGCCATGGAAGAATATTTCGAAGAAATCACACATTCATCAAGATATATCACATTTGATGATGAACCCTTAATTAAAAAAGGTGAGGAGACTTTACCACCAACTGCATTGTCGCTCGGAGATGCAGATTTTTTCGAAATTTTTAACTTTAAATTATTACGGGGCGAAGGTGATAAAGTGCTGTCACGACCTTACTCCATTGTAATTGCCTCTTCAATAGCAGAAAAATTCTTCCCCAATGGTGATCCGGTTGGGCAGACTATTAATTATGACAATCAGTTTGATTTAACTATTACAGGAGTTTTTGAGGACTTGCCTAAAAATACTCACATACAATTTTCATACATCATACCTTTCGAAACATTGGGTGATGTTTATCAAACCCAATACGGTTTTCCTAAAGACAAATTCTTGGCCGACCTCGAGAGTTGGAATTACACCGCATATTTTAAACTATCTGAGGGTGTTGATCCGGAGAAATTTCAAGCTAAAATTGACAAGCACTTCACCGAGTTACGAAACAGAACGTTTAATCCTGAAGCGATAACTGATTGGCTTCAACCATTGGACGAAATACATTTTACTCAAGGAATTAAAGGAGATGTAGCTAATGGGGACAAAAACACAGTCTATATCTTTAGTGCCATTGCACTGTTCATATTAATAATTGCATGTTTCAATTTCATGAACCTCTCAACGGCAAGGGCTCTTCGAAGAGCGAAAGAAGTGGGCGTTAGAAAGGTGATGGGCGCACAGAAACATCAGCTGATTTATCAATTTTTAGGAGAGACATTTATTCTTACTGCTTTGGCACTTGTTGCCAGCCTTCTATTTCTAGAGGTATTAATTCCATGGTTTAATTCTACTATGGGTTTCTCATTATCCAGTAGTTATTTTGATAATTATAAATTCCTGGTTGTGCTGCTCACTTCGGGCATTGTAACGGCAATTGTGGCAGGTGGCTACCCAGCATTCTATTTATCTTCATTTGAAGCAGCTAAAGTGTTAAAAGATGCTGATGGCAGAGCTGGTAAGTCAACATTGCGTAAAGTGCTCACCGTTTTTCAATTTATGATAGCTGGGTTTTTGATCATCGGTACATTTACAGTGATTCAGCAAATGAACTACCTAACTAACAAAGACCTTGGTTTTGATAAGGATCAGATTATTTATATTAACCCGAACTCTATGGTGGCAAAAAACATGGATGTTCTTATGGATAATTTCAGAAAGCTGGCCCCAGTTGTATCTGTTACCAGTTCTAATGGCGTTCCGGGCTTTTCTCATTCGCACTGGACCTACGCAATACCTGAATACAGAGATAAAAATTTCAACATTAACACGATGATTGTTGACTACGATTTTATTCCTACTTATAATCTCGAAATTGTAGAGGGCAGAAACATTTCAAAAGATTATGCTACAGATTCTGCTGAGGCTTATTTGGTGAATGAAACGGCAGTAAAACAATTAATGATTCCCAACCCGATTGGTACGAATATTCAGGCGTTGGATGGCCGCCCAATGGGTAAAATTGTGGGCGTGGTAAAAGACTTTCACTATCGATCATTACACCAGCCAATACAACCGCTTGTAATGAGGTATGACCCAAGAAATGCCTATACCATTTCTGTAAAACTGGCAGGTGGACAAATTAATGAAAGCTTAGCCCAGTTAGAACAAGAATGGAAAAAGATTGCGCCAGATCACCCATTCGATTATTCATTTTTAGATGATAATCTTGAAACCCTTTATAAATCTGAAAATAATACTGGTACATTGCTATCGGCCTTTTCCGGATTGGCCATATTAATAGCTTGTCTTGGACTACTCGGCTTAACCTCTTTTATGACTGAGCAGCGTAAGAAAGAAATAGGCGTAAGAAAGGTGCTAGGGGCATCAATAACAGGTATTATTTCATTACTTACCAAGGATTTTGCCAAGCTGGTTTTAATATCTTTTATCATATCCATACCGTTGGCTTGGTATGCCATGAGCTATTGGTTAAACAATTTTGCCTACAAGGTAGATATGAACCCATTAATTTTTGTTGTAGCAGGTATTTTGTTGCTACTAATTGCTATGCTAACAGTATCTTATCAGTCCTATAAAGCTGCTGCGAGTAATCCAGTTGATACGTTAAGGAGTGAGTAATTGAATTGTATTCTTGAAACAATGGCATCTGCAATGTGTTAATGGTGTTGGATTTGATTTATGCAAAGCAGCCAGATTACCACATTTACATTTTTTCAGTTCAGTTCATTTAAAGGGAAATTCTGGGCTTTTTCACAAATGGGCTTGGCACATTCAATTTTAAAAAATATTGAAGGCCAAACGTTTTACAAACTTATGGGAAGTGGTAGAGGTGAAGGGTTTAGTTTCATGCCAGATTTTTCCATTTATGTATTAATGCAGGTTTGGGAAAGTATACTAGTAGCGGAGGATTTTCTAACCAATTCATCGCTTATTAAGAACTACAATGAGCATTGTGAGAATTGCCACACCGTGTACTCATATAACATAGCATCACATGGTCTTTGGGATGGGCAAAGTCCATTTAAGAAACCCGAAACAAATTCACCATCTAATGGCCCGATTATCGTTCTTACACGAGCAACAATTAAATGGTCTAAGATGATTCGATTTTGGAGATATGTGCCAACTTCACACAATTCTTTAAAACAAAGTAAGGGCTTATTGTATGCTAAAGGGGTGGGCGAGTGGCCATTTAGAAATATGGCAACTATAAGTATGTGGAGAGATGAGGAGGCCATGAAAAATTTTGCTTACTCAAGTAAGGAGCATAGGAAGGCTATAGCGTTAACCAAAGAGTTAAATTGGTATAAAGAAGAGTTGTTTGCTCGGTTTGAGGTCTTTAATGCTACTGGGGATTTACAATCATTATCACGATAGTAATATCTGTAACATTGCTTTT
>NZ_JAVJUY010000361.1:0-42974 GCF_040220315.1 Fulvivirga sp. | reverse complement strand
AGAAACGGAGTGCGGTCTGTAGATCACAGGCACTGCCCAGAATGCAGGGATTGCGGATCCCGCCAGTGGTCGGGTAGGCGAGTCCGCAATGACAGTAAAAATTAAATTCGTCACTGCGAGGACGATAGGACGTGGCAGTCTCCCGATTAGAAAGATTGCTTCTTCATTCCTCCGCTGGCGCAAGTTTGCAACTTGTGCCTTTCTAATGAACTCAAGGGTTTGCAACCCGGTAATATTCATCTAAAACTAACCGAGTCACAGACTCTCAATTTCATTTATTAGCCCAAGTCATAGACTTGCGCTAAGTGTGTTTCTTAGAAACGGAGTGCGGTCTGTAGATCACAGGCACTGCCCAGAATGCAGGGATTGCGGATCAAGTCCGCAATGACAATTAAAATTAGAATGTCACCTTGAACTTCCTGCCCGTCCGGTTAGGCGGGGATTCAGGGTCCCTGAGATGCGAAGAGCTATCTGCAGATCACAGGCACTGCCCAGAATAAGGGGATTGCGGCTCCCGCCAGTGGTCGGGCAGGCATGGCCGGAATGACAATGAAATTTATATCGTCACTGCGAACCGCCAGTAGGCGGTGTGGCAGTCTCCCGATTAGAAAGATTGCTTCTTCATTCGCTACGCTGCTTTATCGCAGCTACGCAACACCGATCATTTATAGCCAGAATTTTTAATTTCCCTTAATTCTTCAATTAGATGATCCAAATCGCTTTGGATGATTTCCCATACAATTTGATAGTCAACACCAAAATATTCATGAATTAACCGATTTCTATACCCTTTTAGTTGTTTCTAAGGAATTTGAGGGTTTTCAATTTGAAAGTCGGGTAAAACACGATTAGAAGCTTCACCTAAAATTTCAAAGTTTCAAACTACCGCATCGAGCGTTTTTTGATCATTAATAAACTCATCATAATTCAGTCCATCAGTATACGTCATAATTCTTGATGCAGATTCGAGCATATCAAGAATAAGAAGGTGGTTATCTCTTTTAGACATAGATCAGATCAGACTGTATTGACTTAAAATAATGAGGTTTAATCCCTTTTTTCGATACTAAATCAACTTTTTTACCTAATGACAATTCCAGTTCCTCAGCTAAATCAATGAATTTTGAGCCCACTTGGCCATTAAGTTCAACCAAAATATCTATATCACTTTCTGGGGTTTGTTCAGAGCGAGCGAATGATCCAAAGAGAGCCATAGAAGCTATAGGGTAAGTTTTCATTAAACCTACCTTAAGGTCTTTAAGCTGATTCAATATTTCCGCTGTTGAACGCATAGAGCAAATATAATTAAAGCTGAGCGTTTTTATTTCACACACTTGAACTTGTAATAACGTAATGTAGAGGACGATAGGACGTGGCAGTCTCAACTAGCACAAGTTTATAACTTGTGCCTATCTAATAATCACAAGGGTTTGTAACCCGATAACTTTAACCGAAAACTAACCGAGTCACAGACTCTCAAATTCATTTATAAGCCCAAGTCACAGACTTGAGCTAGCTTTGGGCACTGCCGAGAATCAAGGGATTCCGGATCCCGCCAGTGGTCGGGCAGGCAAGGCCGGAATGACAAATAATTGAAAGAGTGACTCCTAAGACCTCAATATCTTCTCCATCTTCCTGCCTTTGGCTAATTCATCTACTAATTTGTCGAGATAGCGAACTTTTTGGGTTAATGGGTTGTCAATTTCTTCTACCCGATAGCCGCAGATTACACCGGTTATAAGTTTTGTATTGGGGTTGAGCGATGCACGTTCAAAGAATGTTTCGAAGGTCACTTGTTCTTCTAATAGTTGCTGAATCTTTTCATTAGTGAAGCCTGTAAGCCATTCAATTACCTCGTGCAACTCCTCTTTAGTTCTGCCCTTTTTCTCCACCTTAGTAACATAATGCGGATACACCGAAGAGAAGGTCATCTGCGCGATTCGTTGGTTGTGTGCTTCTGTGGTTTTCATTTTCTATTTATAACTAATTCGATACACTTTATTTCCATAATCGTCAGATAAGAGCAGCGAGCCATCCGACATTTGTAATACATCCACCGGCCTACCGGTTTGATTTTGGGTGGCATCATTTAGCCAGCCATCGGCAAACACCTCTGCAGCCACTGCGCGGTTATCTTCCACCTTCACTCGCATTACCCGATACCCAATTTTAGAAGAACGATTCCACGAACCATGCTGGGCCACAAAAATATCGCCCTTGTATTCGGCAGGGAACATATCGCCTGTATAGAAGGTCATGCCGAGTGGGGCTGTATGAGCTCTAAAATTGTACTGAGGACGAACAAAATCATTACAATGCCTTTTCGAGCCAAATTCGGGGTCGGCAATATCACCACCATGGCAATAGGGGTAGCCAAAATGCTGGCCTACGCTGGATATTTTATTGAGTTCACAGGGTGGAAATTCATCACCCATTCTGTCGCGCCCGTTATCCGTAAACCATAACTCGCCAGTATCTGGGTGCCAATCAAACCCGACTGTATTTCGAATGCCATGAGCTACAATTTCCCGATTACTACCATCGGCATTAATTCGGGTGATAGTGGCATAAATTTCATCGCTTTCGCAAATGTTGCAGGGCGCACCTACCGGAATATACAATTTACCATCAGGGCCAAAGGCAATGTATTTCCAACCGTGATGTCCGTCCGTAGGGTAATCATCGGTAATTAATTGCGGTTCAGGAGGATTGCTTAAATCGGCTTCGATGTTTGAGTACTTCCATATTTTACTCACTTCAGCCACATATAAATGGACATCTTTAAAAGCTACACCGTTAGGCATGTTCAGTCCTGATGCGATTACAAATTTCTCATCAGCCTTCCAGTCGCCATTTGTATCGCGCAAAGCATATACTTTGTCACTTGCTCTGTTGCCAACATACACTACCCCTGCCGGACTAACGGCCAGCGAACGGGCATTATCAACCTCGGCAAATACTTCTATTTTAAAGCCATCGGGTAAGTTAATGCCCAGGGCGTTAGTGTCGGACGCAGATTTATCCTCATCAGAAGAAAAACATGATGCCAGCAGTATAAACAATAAAGTAGATGTGATATATAACCGTTTCATAGTTTCGAATTAATCTAAAAGTTACACGATTATAAGTCGAAAGTAAAGACAAGTGTTTGAGGCGTTAAACAAAGGCCTTATTGATTTATATCAATTTCCGATTATTCATAGGTATATGAGACGGAATCTACCTGAAGTTTGAGCCATTTCCATTTGCCTGTGGGTAAATTCCATTCGGCCTCAAGCTTAGTGGGTACTTTAATGTCATTTATTGTTTGATGTTCAATAGCACTCACTGTCCACTCTACTTTTTCATCGCCTTCTTCCACGCCCTTGTAACGCATAGTCTTAAAGGCACGGAAATTACCGGTATCGTCAAACTGAAAAATGCCTGTTGCAATTGTGCCAAAATGGTGAATGGTGGCTTCCGCACTATGGCTGTCAATCGCCTTCCAGCTTATAAATTCACTCAGGGCTGCTTGAGGAAACCAACAGATTTCGGCCAGGTACCGCTGTAGTGCAGCTTCATTTATTCTTTTGTTATCGGCAACATCAACTATCGGATACATCCCCAGTAATTTAATGAGCATGCCTCCTTTGCCTTCAAAGTATTCGTCTCTACCAACAATGGGCATAAAAAGGTTTGGTTTTAATTTTACTTGCCAGTTAAATGCTGGTGCAGTTGGTGTAAATAATTGGGTAGCCTCAGCAGCAACCCAATCTTCCTGGCTTTCATCCAATTTCATTTGCAGGCTCTGAGTAACATACACTTCATTAGGTATTCTTGCATTCGTTACCCCAGAATTAGTGAGCCACAGCTGAACTACAGGCGGTAAATCACTAATTTTTCTATCTGAAATTGTGGAGGTTTGACTTTGTAAGATCATTAGCGCTCGTTCGTTGGCCACCATTTTGATGAAGTAGAAGGTAGCACAAGCCACTATTGCAGGTATCAAAATGAGCAGGTTGGCAATAGAGCCAAACTTTGCTTCTTTCCAAACGGTAATAATGAGTATCTGAGATAAAATGATGGCCACTATGGCAAGAGCCCACCACCTGTCATAATCAGTTAGATACAAAACAGCAGTCAGGATGAATAAGAGGCAAACAGTAAGCCAGATTATACCAACTGGTTTAGAAATGAAGCTATTCAGAGCGTCAATTTTGGCCAGGTTAAAAGCTTTTATAAAGCCCATGAGGTGAATGAGCCCATGTATTATTAAAAGACCTATTAAGGCAGCTTTCATTACTTAATCAGGTATTGATTACTGGATCAAAAGTAGTGGGTGGTGGAAAATTTTTATATGACACGTATCAGATTAATGTATGTTTCTACTCGTATAAATGGACTAATTCGGCATACCGATACATTTCATTTAGTTTTTGGTTGTACGGATAATCCCATGAGCATTGCGGTAATATAATTGGCCGCTATTTTCTGATATGTTACAGTATCAGACTTGGAAGAATACGCTCCTTGGGGTAAAATAATAAGGCAACAAAATGAAGATTGTAAATAGGGGTTCTATATGATAGTTAGCTAGTTTCTACATCAAGTACCTTCTCAAGTCTTCCTAAGCCTTTTTCATCTTCACGCATCCAAAGGGGTTTATGCATTAATACAAAAGTCCATTTTACATTAGGATATTTATTCAATACATTTTCAAAGTATTGAAATTGCTTGACACTCATTCCGCCTACTTTACTTTCAAACATATTGTAGTATTCTGTTTCTTCGAAGTTACCTTCCACTTCTCCTCTAATAATTTTCATTGCTTCAGTGCGGGCATGGTAAATTTCGAGCATCCGTTCTTCTCCAAAATCCTCAGAATCAAGCATTAGAAAAAGCACGTTTTCATAGACAAAGTGGTAGTAGGTATTCCCATATCGGTTTTGCCAAACTTTACGCATTGTCGGGTTGGTTAGGTCATGATTGCCACCTAGGTGAAAAAAGGGCATGTTTAAATAAGAGGTACGTTTATCAAATGAATCCCATTCTTTAATGAGTTGCAATGTGTCTTCAGTTGCGCCTTCAATCAAGTCACCTACACTCAGTACAAATGTGGGGTCCAATCTATTTAATTGGGCAACGGCTGTGTTATAAACGCCTTCACGTTCACCCCCAGTTAAATCAGAAATAATGGCAAACGTGAAATATTCCTCTTCTAATTCAAAGTCCGTGCTTGTCCAAGGAGTGGGGCCTGAATTATTATCATGTACAAATGCAGGGTTATTCTCTTTCTGTTTTAAAGACGTTTGACACTGAGCAAAGAAGAGTAGTGTTAATAGTAAAGTTGATAAAATCTGCATTAATCATACCTATTTGTTATTTACCCAATTATTAATTTCTTCTGTGACAAAATCTAATTGAACAGTTCCATTTTTTAAACATCTATCATGAAACTCTTTCACATCAAATTGATCACCAAATTTTTTCTCCGCACTTTTTCGAAGTTTCAAAAAGAACATTTCACCAACACCATAAGTAGTCATTTGACCAGGTAATACCGCAATTCTATCTACATATCTCTCTGCATCATCTCTAGTCATGGAGGTTTGCTTGCTTAAAGCATATTCTATTGCCTCTTCTCTTGTCCAGTTTTTAAAGTGTATTCCAGGATCAACTACCATACCCGTAGGTAAGCCCATAAGCATAGCAAGTTTTTGTTTTTTTGATTCATACAATCCCATTTCATCTGCAAGTGTTTCGGTATATCTTGCCCATCCTTCAGAGAAACCTGAATTTCCAATATACTTTGTAACAGGGTGGGAGTTAACCAATTCTCTGCTTATAGCAATTTGTAAATGGTGCCCTGGATAGGTTTCATGGAAAGCAGTTGATATAATATTCCCTTTTGTTCTAGTTTTTGGCTTATATGTTTGTTGAATATATGTTGCTGGAGTAGATCCATCATCTGAAGCTGGCAAATACCTAGAATATGCGGATTTTTCTTCAATCTCAGGTATAGGCTCTATAATTACATCAGCCTGTGGAATAAGCCCAAAATATTCTGGCACTTTCAATTTTGCCCTCTTTACCGCAGCTTCTGCTGTAGCTAGTATTTCTTCGCGTGAATTAAAATAGTTAGAGGAATCTGCTTTAAATGCTTGTTTAATATCGGAGATATCAGTTTTTCCATATACTTCATTACCTATATCAATTATGGCTTTTTCTCTTATTGAGATTGCTTCCTCACCCCATTGAAATATCGTTTCTGGGTTTTCTTTCAATGTTGTATATCCGCTTAGCGAAGTTTCATAACATGCAACACCATTAGGAATGTTAGTTATTGACAAGTTTTGTCTTGCGTTAGGTAAATAATCCTTTTCAAGGAATTCTTTATAACTGATTACTACAGGCATAATATCTTCTTCAACAATAGCCTTCATCTTACTCTGAAACTCAGAGGTAGTGTCCTTCAAAGCCGGTAAATAGAACGGGTTTTGTTCTAATGGAAGGTTTGATAGCTGGTCGAGACCTTCGATAACTCTCTCTATAACTACCTTAGGTAGAGCATATCCTGTCTCCAATCCTTGACGATTATTCTCAAGATTGTTTTTTATGAATTGCGGAATTTTGTTCCATCTTGAAATAGCATCTTTTCTACTTGATGAATCACCTACTGGCTGTGTGTTCGCTATATATCTGAACCAAGTATAAAAGCCATTCATTTGATTAATATCCCACAAGTAATTCTTGCAAATTCTATTATTGATAGATGATTCTATTGACCCTTTTAAAAGTTTATATGTAATAAGATCATTCTTTGAAAGTGTTGCTTCATCTACTGCGTTTAAGATACTGAACATAGAATCTTCAACAGCCTCTTGTTTTTTTATTCCCTCTATGGTGTTATCAGAAAGTAGAGAATGATCAACATCAACACCATAAAATGTTCCTAACTCTGGATTGAACTTGAACATTACCTCAATATATTTATCTGCTATTTCATTGATGTTTGGCTGAGTTGAATCTGTTGCCTCCTTTTGAGAACAACCGATTAATAGAGATATAGTAGTTAGAATAATGAGATGTTTCATGCGAGAGGGGGTTAATGCTCTCACAAGGTGCTACTTATTTCTATAAAATGAAAATTAATAAAAAGTATTATTTAAAGGTTAAATAATATTTTTAATAAAAAAGCCTCCCGGAGGAGGCTCATAATAGATACTTTTTAGTACGTAGGATAATCTGTGTAACCCTTTTCTCCTGGCGTATAGAATGTAGAAAAATCAGGATCCGATAATTCTGCACTAACCTTCATACGCTCAGGCAAATCAGGATTAGATATAAATGGTCTACCGAACGCAACTAAATGTCCTAACCCATCTGCTAAATCTTTTTCAGCTTTTGCTTTATCATAGCCTCCGGAAATAATAACAGTGCCACCGAAAGCATCTCTAATAGTTTCTTTTAAAGACTTAGGTACTTCTGGGGTGCCCATAGAAGAATGGTCTACCAGATGAACATATACTAAACCAATTTTCCCTAATTCTTCAGCAAGGTATTTATAAGTTTCTTCTTGCCCTTCAAATGGCATAATGTCATTAAACGCTCCTCCGGGAGATAATCTGATTCCCACTTTATCTTTGCCAATGGCTTCTACAGTTTGTTCTGCAACTTCTACAACAAAGCGAGCACGATTTTCTACAGAACCACCATAATTATCAGTTCTTTGGTTTGATCCGGGATTAATAAATTGCTCTAATAAATAACCGTTGGCAGCATGTAATTCCACCCCATCGAAACCGGCAGCAACGGCTAGTTTAGCAGAATTAACATATTCATTAATGGCAGAGGCAATATCTTCATCCGTCATTACTTTTGGAGTAGGCAAGTCTTTTTCACCTTCCTGATCAGTATACATTTTAGTGTTTGATGCAGGTATTGCAGACGGTGCTAATACTTCAGCTCCTTCAGGTAAGTTTAAAGGATGAGAAATACGGCCTGTGTGCATAATCTGAAGAAATATTTTACTTCCTTCTTTATGAACACGGTCAGTGACAACTTTCCAGGCATCTACTTGCTGTTGATTGTAAAGACCTGGAATCCGAGGATATCCCACACCATTTGGTGATGGACTTGTACCTTCAGTGATAATGAGTCCGGCACCTGAACGCTGGCCATAGTAGTCGGCCATAATAGGAGTGGGAATATGATCTGTTGTGGCTCTTGATCGTGTCATTGGAGCCATTACTATTTTATTTTTCAAGTGTAATCCGCTCACATTGAAGGATTCGAAAAGAGTAGCCATAGTTTTGGTTTATAGTTAATTAATGTTTAAACATTGAAAACGAAATTCATGATAAATAGTTCAGCTATTTAAATGAATTTATCGCAGTCTGTGGAAAGATTACTAATAATAGAACTAATTGAGTCAATTTAAAGTCATCCTGAGGCACGAAGGACCTTCCTAAGTTAGAACAACGATTACAAAAGTATAGTCAATCCAACTTAGTAAGTTGCCTCTTTATGTCGGCATGACAGGCTCGATAAATATTGGCATACTCATTCTCGGGTTGTATCTCACAGACCGAAAAAGTCATTATTCATAGGCTAATACTGTTTTGTGTGGACACAGAACAGGTGGTGAAAGGTCTTTTCAGATGTTTATATTCCTATTTCTTTATTCAAGCCCTAAGCTTTTTATATACGCATCATTATTAGACGGTCTACCAAGGAAGTCCTCTACAGCTTCCAAAACAGGTCGTTGAATACCATTTGCCAGAATAATGTCTCTGTATCGTATGCCCGTTTTCTGGTCTAGTAAGCCATTTTTCTCAAATTGAGTGAACATATCCTGTGCAAATACATCCGACCACAAATAACCATAATAATATGCGGGGTGTGTATTAATATGAATCCAGTTTGCCTGAGGGTGAGTTCCTTCCACATAACTATCATTTACCCCTATTTTATCATAAACAGTACTCCACAGTTTATCAGTATCGTAAGGATTTTCCGGGTTGTATTTATCATACAGCATCATGTCGTAGGTGCAACGGGTTAAACTGCCAATAGCAGAAAGACCTGAAGTCACATTCTTAGCTGCAACCATTTTATCAAACATTTCTTTAGGAAAGACTGCACCTGTTTCGTAGTGCCTGGCAAAACTGCTTAGCATGTCATAATCCCAAATCCAATTCTCAAATATTTGCGACATGGCCTCTGCAAAGTCTGATTTCGTTCTACGCTGGTA
Organism: Fulvivirga sp.; assembly: GCF_040220315.1. Lineage (GTDB taxonomy): Bacteria > Bacteroidota > Bacteroidia > Cytophagales > Cyclobacteriaceae > Fulvivirga. The sequence goes on along the minus strand of NZ_JAVJUY010000361.1, from coordinate 33,742 downwards.
AGCAAACTCGCCTTCATACGCCATCCCATTCATAATATGTCCAAATTCATGAAATAAGGTGCTCAGTTGACCATGGCTTATTAAGGAAGGTAGTTCATCAGTTGGACGAGGGAAATTACCTAATAGCATGTTTACGGGTATTTCATAGCCTTCATCAGTTTGCCTGCCAGAAGAAAGCGGCACGCCATAAAACCAGCTTTCCTTGTTGGGCCTTGGATAAAGATCTAAATAAAATTGACCTCGTAATGTGTCGTTCTCATACACTTCATACATTTCAACTTCCTCGTGCCATACTGAGGGGTTTTCAACTTTTCTAAATTCATAGCCAAGCAGCTGCTGATAAATTTTCATCATACCTTTCAGGCAGTCGTCCATATTGAGATATTCCCTGATCTTTTCTTCATCTACGCTATATTCTGTTTTAAGAAATTGGTTTTTGTAATAGGAGTAATTCCACGATGCGACTGCTTCATCCGAAGATTCACCTGTTAATTGATTTCTAAAATCAATAAGCATCTGTTCTTCTTTTAATGCTTTGGGCTTAGATTTTTCAACCAGATCATTAATAAAGCCCCAAACCCTATCAGGATTATCCGCCATCTTAAAACTAAGATTATAGCCGGCATAAGAATCATAACCCATCAATTTCCCTATTTCATATCGCTTTTGCACCAGCTCATTCAGAATTCCCAAATTCTTTTCCGCACCACGATTAGTAAACTCCATGTAATAAGCCTTGCGTGTAGCCTCTTTGGCAGCATTACTCATCAACTGACTATTGGTGGCATTAATGGCTGGTATTTCATAGGAGTTTTCCCCAACGGCATAGGTTTTTTTGAAATTCACTGGCAGTCCTTCTGCACCTTCTTCATCAATGGTTATCGACCGGTTTGCGGTATTCATATTGGTAGAGTAGTCAGAGGTTAACTTGGTGATTTCGGAATTCAATCTTTTGTATTCCTGCATCTTATCTTCCGGCAACGCAATTCCCGATTGCTCAAAATCTTCAATCACCTGATCGATAAATCGCTTTCTATGCCCCGTAAACGTGGTATATGCCTCCGTTTCCATAAACGACTTCATTTTGGAATACAGTTCCTTATCCAGCCCAAAAAGGTTGCCTACAGAATCTAGCTTTTGATAACTGGCTAAGCCAGTAACTCGAATTAATGAATCTGGAGATGTCCAATACAAAAGAAAGAAACGATTAGAAGCCTTTCCTATATTTTCTACAATTCTATCGTATTCAACAAATGTATTTTCGAAGGTAGGCTCGGCATTATTTTTAATTTTTTCTATCCCCTCAATGGTCTGATCGATGGTGAAAGCGGCAAATTCTTCTATATGTGCAGGTGTTACAGCAGCAAAATCTGTAGGTACATTTAATTCCGTCACAAAGGGGTTATTGGATGGTTTGGCTTCTTCCTTTTGTGATGTACAAGCAACAGCTAAAAGAAGTATGATTAGAAGGTGATACGTTTTCATCAATAGGGTTTGTTTAATGGGTGTTGAATTTAAGAAGTTACTGCTTTTATTAAAAATATGTAGCAGAATTGATGCTAAACAAACTCTCAATCTTTACTTGTACTTCTTACATGATAATCAGCAATAATTCCTTCAATAACATAAACTTAACAATTTGCGCTAAAACGAATTTTTGCAACAAATGAGCTACTAGTGAGAGCTCAATTCATCCTGGCACTCTTCCAAGTCATTTTGAAGCCGATCAATTTCAAGGTCTTTTTTATATAATGCTTCTTTATGTTCGATCTTCTTAAATTCCATTTGGGTCTTTTTGTCGAATGCATAAACGAGAAGACCGATGATAATAATCGTCTGAATAATAATCAATGTTAGCGTTCGGGACCCTACCTGATCATGTTTAAGAATAAACCGATCGTACACATAAATAGAAAATAAAATTGGAACGATGGAAGTGTGTAGGACTAACACCCACTGTTTGCCCCACAACCCGGCAATATCATAAAATGTGAGCGGCATCGTAAGAATGATTATCGCTGCCAGTACTTTAATGATCTCAAACGGAGTAAATTTTTCCTTAGAACGAACTCTTAGAATAGAGATGATCAAGATACTAAAGCTAACAAAAAACCACATGGCCTTAGCAGCTGCTTCATCCACATCCTGATAAATTATATCACCTAAAAACAGTACAACGTAAAGTCCAGAAAGAACCTTCAAGTAATTTGCGTGATTACTTTTTATATTATAAAGAATGACGGCAATCAGGGCATAAACAAAGTTTGCATAGACATTGTCCATAATCTAAGATAGGAAGAGCCAGAATTTAAACAAGTAGAATTATACAAAAGGAATCTTTTAACTTTGTACACGTTTTATTCTTCAAACACTAAAATCAAAAGCATGTCATCAATAAAGAAAATAAAGCCTCTTAATTTCCCATGGGAAACATCAGATCCATTTTTATTTTGTGTCCATCATGCAGATAATTATCCTAAAGGGAATGAAGCCATGGGGCCTGACGCATCTTTGGAAGGCAGAAATATTGGTCAGGATTTTACAATAAAAGATGGCTGGCGCATGTATCACGGTAGTAAAGTGCCGGGTTTTCCGCCACACCCTCACAGAGGTTTTGAAACGGTAACTGTAGTTACCAAAGGATTCATAGATCATTCAGATTCTTTAGGTGCTACAGCGCGTTTTGGAAATGGCGATGTACAATGGATGACTGCTGGCAAGGGATTGCAGCATTCCGAGATGTTTCCTTTGCTAAAAAGAGATAAACCAAATCCGTTAGAACTTTTTCAAATCTGGCTTAATCTGCCAGCAAAAAGTAAAATGGTGGAACCACACTTTGGCATGCTTTGGAATGAAACCATCGACAAAATAGACTATGCAGATGAATCTGATAAGCATACGCAAATAACCTTAATTGCGGGTAATCTCGATGATTATTCAGGGCCGCAAATTCCACCTAATTCTTGGGCGGCTGATACCAATAATGAAGTTGCCGTCTGGATTATTGACATGAATCCAAATGCCGAATGGACTATTCCGGCTGCCAGTGAAGGACTCAATAGAACAATATATTACTTTGAAGGTGAGGGTTTAAATGTAGATGATAAGGAGATTCCTTCATATAACGGAGTTGAACTATATTCTGAAAAAGAAGCAGTTCTAAAGAATGGTGATCAGCCAGCGAGGTTATTACTACTTCAAGGCAGGCCCATTAATGAACCTGTTGTACAATACGGCCCATTTGTAATGAATTCGCAAGAAGGAATTCAACAAGCGATGATGGACTACCAAAAAGATCAGTTTGGTGGCTGGCCTTGGCCTGAGGCTGAACATGTTCATGCCAGAGAAAAAGGCAGGTTCGCCATCCATGCAGATGGTAGGGAAGAGGTGAAGTGATTAATTTGTATAATTATTCTATTTTTAAACAATGAGGATGATTCGAAAGCCTACATTTTCTGGTAAGTCAGCCAATAAAGATGAAGAAGACATTCTTTTTTGGGCTTATGAAAAAACGGCAATTCAAAGGCTTGAGGAGTCATGGAGGTTAAATTGTTTGAATCACCAATTAGATCCTAAAACTGCGAGGATGGAGAGGCGCCCTATTTCAGCCTGCAAAAGATCTTCATGAGCATATTTAATAATGATTTCAAAGAGTACATTTTACTCCTGAACAAACATGGAGTTGAATATGTATTAGTTGGCGGAATGGCAGTCAATATTCACGGTTATAGACGCTCTACTGGTGATATGGATATATTTGTAAACCCAACGAAATCTAATCATTTGTTATTGAGAAGGGTTCATGCTGATTTTGGTATGCATATGGGTGATATGGAGAATATTGATAATTTTCTTGATACGAAGAAATTTGATGTTTTTACCTACGGTGTAGCGCCAGTTCAAATAGATGTACTAACTGCTTGTAAAGGAATTACGTTTGACGAGGCTTATCAGAATGCAATTAAATTTAAACTTGAGAAAAATTTGGAATGTAAGGTAATCAGCTATCGAGAACTAATCGTAGCCAAAAAAGCAGCCGGTAGATTTAGAGATAAAGCAGATATCGAAGAATTGCAAAGGATTAAATCTAAAAACCAATAATCTTCTCAACCTGCTCATCCAACAAGGCTTTGTATAATGGATTGGTAATTTTCCCATTCTCAAAATTTTTCTCAATGTGCGAAAGCTTTGGCTTGAGGGACAATACTTCTGTGCCGCAATAATGGAAGATATCTGTTAAGTGGCTTAGCGCCAAACCTGCACCCTGAATGCCGGAAGAAACCCCAACCAATGCACATTTTTTCCCTTTAAATGTATCCGGAAATTTAAGGCCATCAATAAAGGTTTTGAGTACACCAGGAAAAGAGCCATTGTATTCAGGCACTATAAACACGAACTTATTTGTAGAAGCCATTAACTCCCTGAAGTGATTGAAGTCCTTATTCTTGCCAGCCATTTCGTACAAGGCACTAAAAGCGAAATCATTGGGTAAGTCAGAAAGGTCAATCAATTCATTTGGGCAGCCCACATTATTAAGCAGTTGCTTATAAAGATTGGCAATCTGGTAGCTTACAGAGTCGTTTCTGTTTGTACCGCACACAATAGTAATTTTCTCCATTAGTTTACTCCGTTTATTAACCTGCCTCTGTCTTTCTCCTCAATTGATATGCCGTTAGGTACCTGTCCAACAAAAATTAAATCTCCTGTCGAATTGAGTTCGCCTGTTAATTGATTCGTCACATTAACAATTATATCGTTGGAAGAGTTTTGAATTATTCTGGCATTGGTACACTGCAAATTGGCACCTTCAAAGCGACCATCTCCTGAAGAAAATAATACGTACAGCTCATCAACAGATCCGCTTAATAGATAGTTAGTGATCTCGTTAGAATCAATAGAAAGGCTCGCACTATTTAATGATAACTCAATGATACCATTGCTGGCCTTCGATTTGAGACTCAAATTAGGGTAAGTAAGAGTTCCATTCGAACGAATAATACTTCCCCCAATAATTTCAATAAAACTGATGTTGGGGTGCGTTATTTCAAGTAAGGGATAATTATAATCGCGGGTCCATTTGCAGCTTACCTGATTTGTTATTTCCAATAATGAACCGGAAAGGGTAAAATCAATATCATTAAAAAGGTTTTCGCCAATGGTTAACTTTACATCCCTTGCTGGCCCCTCAGTTAAAATTACATTGAACTCATTATTTATTAAAAGCGCATCAAAATCACCAACTTCAATAACTTTAGTTACGCCTTTACCACTAGATTTCAGGCAATCAGGGGCATCAGCATCGTTACAGCCAAAAAATAGGAGGGTCAATATAAAGTAAGTTAGTATTCTCATTTTATTCGATATCCGATGGCAAATTCCATTGCCTCTGCTTTCGCTGCGTGGGACTTAACCCCAATGGAACCAAAGATATGGTCTCCAAAGTATCTTCTTAGTTTCAACCGCACATAAACTGGCTGAAATGCTTTGTAGGGATCGTAAATGTAATAACCGGCCTGTGTCATAATAGAAAATTCGTTTACCATCATTTCGTGGCTCAGTACTAATCCAACCCGCTTAAAGTCTGTGTCCGGATCTACATTTTCGTCATATTTAATTTCTTCTTTTAACGATTCGGAGTAGAATAATTCTAGTCCAGCACCGAACCTACTTTTGTGATTTATTTTTTTATCCACAATACCCGTTAATACAAAAAAGGGCTTAGTACCTGAGCCAATCTTCAAACTCTCATGTCCACCACCAATGAGAATAACAGAATATCCAATCGGGCGGCTAGCGAGTTTAGGTTCTTCCATGTAGTTGAAAGACTTCTTCCTGTAATCAAACATATAATGAAGCCCAACATTAGCGGCAAAAATGTTTATTCCAGAATTGGGCTTCTTAATGGCACCATTCGAAAAATGGGTTACTGATAAAGAAGAATTTAGCGAAAGCCTTTCGCTAAGTTGATATTCATGACCGAATTGAAACAGAACGGCACCAGTCAAATCTGTGCTGATCACGTTATTCTGATTATTGTCTACCTTATTATATTTTTCAGTGGTATATCCTGCGCCAAACCCTGCTTTAAACTGAAACTGGCTTTTAGCTTCTCTCTTGCCTCTCAGGTAAAGGTTAAAGTGAGGTAGTAGTGCCAGTGTTTTGCCTAATCGATCATCTCGATAATCCATGTAAATGAAGGTAAGCCCACGATCAGGGAAGTTGTATCGCTGCTGCCAGACTTCATCACCGTGAGACTTTCTGTTGTACACAATCCGGAATCCCATCGGATGATCTGTAATCAGGTGGCTTATCTGCGGTTTATGCTCGTAAATAAAGCCTCTGAAGGCCTCAAATCCAATAGATTTATTCACTCCTTCTTCACTTTGGGAGAAGGTGTTAAAACCAGTGATTAAAATAAATAAAATGAATAACAGTGTGCGCACGCCCCTAAAATTTGGCTGCGAAAATACATTGAAAATCGTGTTTATAAAAATTGGGAGACCTTCTTTAAATCCTCTGGTGTGTCAATGCCAATGGAGCCAATCTCCGTTTCTGCTACTTTAATTGTATAGCCGTTTTCCAACCAACGTAATTGCTCTAAAGATTCTGTCTTTTCAAGAGGGGAAGGAGGTAGGGCCGCTATTTGTTTGAGAATATCTGTACGATAGGCATAAATGCCAATATGTTTGAAATGAATGTTTGCCTTTACCCAATCAGATTTCACTTGATTTCGGTCGTAAGGCACAGCCGACCTCGAAAAATACAATGCCTCATCATTCATGGCCTTCACGCATTTTACAACACTGGGATCAAATAATTCTTCTTCTGAATCGATTTTTTTTACCAAGGTTGCCAATTCAGTGTCGCCATCCAATAATGAAGCTAATAGTTCAATTTGTTGAGGGTCGATAAATGGTTCATCTCCTTGAATATTTATGGCGTAATCAAAGCCTTCTTCTTTTAAAAGTACTTCATTACATCTGTCTGTCCCGCTCTGATGATTAGGATTTGTCATACACACATTTCCACCAAAACCGTTTACAACATTTTTTATATCAGTATGGTCAGTAGCTACAATTACTTTTGATAAGCAACTGGCTTTTGAAGCCTGCTCAAAGACCCTTTGTACCATCGTTTTCCCACCTATATCGGCTAATGCCTTAGCAGGAAAGCGAGTGGAGGCATAGCGAGCAGGGATTATTCCAACAATTTTCATCAGTCCTTTAACTTTACTTTTAAAGAGGTGCCTTCATCACTTACCACAATCACTTCAGAACCTTTATCAATATAATCGCCACGCGTATATGCGTCATATAGCTCACCATTAATCATTATTTTTCCGCTTGGCCGCAGTACAGTGTGTGCAGTCCCAGCTTTACCTATCATCGACTCTTTATTGAAGTTACTGGTATACCCCTCTGTTCGATTCATAGTATCTGTTAGGGCTACTCGAGCAAAGAATTTTGAATCGGTAAACTTTACCCCTATAACGAAAAGCAGTGCGAACCCACCAAATATTCCGATGGAAGCCACTAGAGCAGCAATAACAATATCGTCAATATCTACGAAGGTGAAATCAAAGGCATCATTATTAAGCATCACCAGAATGAGCGAACCTAGCGTGAAGGTTATGCCCAAAATTCCCGCTATTCCAAACCCCGGAATTACGAAGACTTCAAAACCAATGAGGATCAATCCTATAAAAAAGGCAATAATCTCCCAGTTTTCGGCAAGTCCATTAAGGTAGTAAGGCACGAAATACAGAATCAAAGCTAAAAGTGCTGCACCTATTGGAAAGCCAACCCCTGGCGTTTGAAGTTCAAACCAAATGCCACCCACAATTACCATAATTAGAATTCCACTGATGAAAGGATTTAAAAAAAAGGCGATAATTTCTTCTGAAGCACCTAACTCATAATCTATACGCTCGTAGTTTTCTACACCATTTCTTTCTAGTATATCTTCAACGCTATTTACTTTGGCTTCGCAGAAACCATGTTTAATGGCCTCATTCGTTGAAAAAGTGATTACATTTCCCGCTTTAGAAATACTGTCAATTTCTATGGTTTCATCCACCATGCCCTCTGCTATTCTCGGATCACGGCCATTTTCTTCTGCAATGGAGCGCATGGTGCTTCGCATATACGATTGGTATTTGTCAGGTGCGGCTTCTCCTGTCTGAAACACTACCGTAGCAGCTCCAATATTGGCCCCAGGTGCCATATAAATGCTGTCGCAGGCAATGGAAATAAGTGCACCTGCAGATGCTGCATCTTTATTGATAAAAACCCAAATTGGTTTGTCAAAATCCATAATACGTTCTACTATGTCTTTTGCATCAGTAACAGCACCTCCGTAGGTATCCATTTCAATGATCACATAATCGGCTTCAATTTCTTTTGCATGATCTAAGGCTAACTCAGTGTAACGATTAGTGCGCGGGTCAATTTCAGCCTTTAACTCCATCACCATTACCTTCTGCTTTTCCTGGGCATAGGTGCAAAGTGCGAATAAAAAGGAAATAATAAAGGCAAAGCTTTTACGCTGTCTCATAGCATGTATTTTTGTCTAAATTAATGATAATAACTCTTGGCAGGAAAACTCAACCTCATCTTTTCTCATAAATTCGATATGCCCATCTGGAAATATCGGATAAGTAATTCAGGTGATTATTTCGCTTTTGAATTAAGAGCTGAAAATTCAGATGAATTGAAGTTTTTGAGTCTAGATATGAAGGAAGCTAAAGTTGAGGAGATAAAGCTCAAAAAGGATGACTGGTGGACCACCTTGTATGATGTAGACGAATTAGTGGTCTACTTTAAAAGGTATGATTCAGGTGCCAATCCAGTTATTTTATCAGTAATTAGATGGAATTCTGATACAAAATCTGAAGAACTGCTACCAGGTGATACAAATATTACTTTCAAAAAAAATAGTTTAGTTACGCCATCGTTTTATACTCCAGAAAATGAGCATTATACTCTTCTCTCCAGGTTTATAGGTAATATAGTAGATCACGAGCCTAATAAATCCGGAATTGAGTATCTTGAGTGGAATAACTACATATCATTGTCATATTATACTGGCGTTAAGAATATGGCTAACTTTTTGCTCACCGTAAACGATACAAAGGAAGCGGTTCACCATATATGCTTGGCAGAAAATCTTACTGGAATAGGGCAGGATACATTCTCAGTTGACAACAACAAGCTTATATTTGTGAAAGATAATTGTGAGATTTTTATATATCAACATGGATAAAATGCGTGGTTTATTAATTCTATTTTTTTGCGCAACAGGTAATCTTGTTTTGGCAGGGTCTATTTCAATCGATTCTGTGGGTCATAAAATTGAAAACGGGGTAGAATATACCCTGCATAAAGTAGGTGATAATGAAACGCTTTACTCTTTATCAAGAAAGTACGATGTTCCTATTTATGAAATCATTAAACATAACCCCCCGACAGAATTTGGTCTAGAAAAAGGTCAAATTTTGAGAATTCCCATATTAGTAAAAAAGGAGGAGCAGCAAGAGGCTACCTTAGCCATTATCAAAGATGAAGAGCCAAGCGTTGAGCAGGCAAAGCCTGTAGCTGTAGTAAAGCCTCCTATGCGAGAGGAAGGGCCACCAGTAGAGGTTAAGTCTCAAATGGAAGAAGTGAAGCACTTTGTTGAAGAAAAGCAGACACTTTTTTCAATCTCAAGAATGTATGATGTGAAAGTGGATGATATTAAGATCTGGAATGGACTTACATCTAATAATTTGGATATTGGACAAGTGCTTATAATTGAGAAAGGTAAAATTGAAGAGGTTCCAAAAGGTAATTTTATCGCTAAAGAACACGAAGTGAAGCCTTCGGAAACGCTGTTTTCAATCTCCAGAACTTATAATGTGACTATAGCAGAAATAAAGGAGTGGAATTCATTAACATCTAATGAGATAAGCATAGGCCAGTTGTTATTTGTTGAAAAACCGATCGTTAAGGATAATGTTGTTCAAAGTCAAAAAGAAATAGAGAAACCAATCATAGCTGACCTACCTGTAAAGGTTACAATAAAGGGTGTGAAAGAAGAAATGGAACCTATCGATGCCGCTAGGTACAACGTTAAACCATTGCCCACTCCTAACTTTGAAGAAATAATAGAGTCCGGTTTGGCCGAGCAGATTGAAGGCTCTTCAAATAATCGAAAATATCTGGCGCTACACAAATCAGCCAAAATAGGTACGATCATCAAGGTAAAGAATGAAATGAACGACCAGGAAGTGTTTGTTCGTGTTATTGGGCCACTGCCTCAAACTAGTGTAAACGATAATATGGTTATTAAAATCTCAAAAACTGCTTATGAGCGGCTTGGTGCAATTGACCCACGCTTTAGAGTAACCATTTCATATATTCCGTAATGACGGATGAACTCAAAGAGTTTCTAAATTATAAGGTTGAAGAATATAACCAGCCCGGTTTTATTGTTAACGATCCAATTTCTATACCGCATAGATTCACTAAAAAGCAAGATATAGAAATTTCCGGATTTTGGGCTGCTACCTTAGCATGGGGACAACGCATTACCATCATTAATAAATGCACTGAGCTTTTTCATTTAATGGATAATGCTCCGCACGATTTTATCCTCAACCATCAGGATAGTGACTTGAAGCGATTTGAAAATTTCAAGCACAGAACCTTTAATGCAACTGATACACTCTATTTTATTGAATACTTCAAAAATTTATATCAGCAATACGATAGTCTGGAAAGTGCTTTTATTATTGGTATTGATGAGCACTCTAGGAATGTGGAAGCAGGCCTATCTTATTTCAGGGAACAATTCTTCGCTTTACCTTTTGCTCCAGAGAGAACCAAAAAACATGTAGCTTCTCCTGCCAGAAATTCAGCCTGCAAGCGTATCAATATGTTCCTGAGATGGATGGTAAGAAAAGACGATAAAGGGGTAGATTTTGGACTTTGGAATAAAATTAAACCATCACAATTAGTTTGTCCGTGTGATTTACATGTAGATAGAGTTGCCCGCAAGCTTGAATTAATAAGCAGAAAACAAACCGATTGGCAAACAGCCGTTGAATTAACAGAGAAATTAAAAGAATTGGATCCGGAAGATCCTGTTAAGTATGATTTTGCATTGTTTGGGTTAGGAGTGGAGGAGAAGTTTTAGATTAAAATAGTCCCCCTCTCAAGAGGGGAGAAAAACCTAATAAGAATGAATGATATATATCACCCCCAATTAGCAGGATCCTTCCTCCAATCCTGCAAAGTATCTACTTGTTCCTGCTTGATATAACCAGTTTCCAACGCTTTTTCTAACATCGCGCTATAGTTGCTTAGGCAAACAAGTTTCACATTTTTACTTTCGAAATTCTGTTTAGCAAGGTCAAACCCATAGGTAAAAATGGCTGCCATGCCTAGCACCTTAAAACCGGCTTCAATCAAATCATCCGATGCTTTAAGAGAACTTCCGCCTGTAGAAACCAAATCCTCAATAACAACCACTTTTTGCCGCGGTGTTACCTTTCCTTCAATCATATTTTCCATTCCATGCCCTTTAGGCTTTGAACGTACATAAATAAAAGGTAATCCTAATTCTTCTGCCACCAAAGCACCCTGAGGTATGCCAGCCGTTGCCACCCCCGCAATACATTCCACTTCAGGGTAGTTATATTTAATGGCCTTTGCCAGTTCAGTTTTAATAAAAGTTCTTATTTCCGGAAAAGAAAGTGATAATCGGTTATCGCAATAGATTGGTGATTTCCAACCCGATGCCCAAGTAAATGGTGCTTGAGGCTTTAATTTAATGGCTCCTATTTCCAGAAGTTTCGAGGCAATTTCTAATTCTGTTGACTTATCTGACATGGTTGCGAAATTATTCATTAAAAAAATCAATATCTATTGGCACGCTAATAAATTTTACATTCATTTGTGAGTCATAATCATTAATAAAAATAGATGAATCTCTTCATCAACGACATTCCAGTTCAGATTTTAGATGCACTTCATAAACCTGATAAACGGGATTTTAACACTATAATTAATGCGGAAGTTGAACCCATAACCAAGGCCAAACTTTTGCACCGTGTTTGGGTAAAAAATGCCAAAATTGATGAAATAGAGAAAATTTTAGATGTTCTGGATACAACCAGTATAGGCGGACTTATTTCTTTAACCCTCACGGTTGAGCATTACGATGTAGTGAAGACATTTCTGAAGAAGAAATTTAAAATCATCAAAGCAGCCGGTGGCTTGGTGCGCAAAAAGGATAAGATATTAATGATTTATCGTCTTAAAAAATGGGATTTGCCTAAAGGTAAATTTGAAAAAGACGAAAAACCGAAACAAGCCGCACAACGGGAAGTGGAAGAGGAGTGCAATATTCAGGTGAATCTTCGTAACAAAATTTGCACCACCTGGCATACTTATACAATGAAAAAGAAGCAAATTCTTAAGAAAACCACCTGGTTTTTAATGGATATTGTGCGTGATAAGGAAATGATGCCGCAAATTGAAGAGGATATTGAAGAAGTAAGGTGGATGACTCCAAAGGAGGTATTTCACGCACTTGACGATTCCTATAAATCAATAAGGTTTGTTTTTGATAGGTATTTTGCTCAAGAGAAAGAAAAGGAAAGAATGAAGGGAGAGGCAGAAAAAACTCAATCTAATGTGTAAGGCAGAAACTCCTCCACACCACCTTTATATTTGTGAACTTCCCGAATAATAGATGAGCTAATTGCAGCAAATTGAGGTGAAGTGATTAGAAAGACAGATTCCAGCTCATCATTTAAAAAACGGTTGACCTGAGCTATACTATTTTCATATTCAAAATCTGTGGTATTTCGTAAGCCTCTTAATAAAAACTTAGCGTTATGTTTTTTGGCTAGTTGTGCGGTAAGCTCATTATAAACAATAACGCTTACATTCGTATGGTTTTCGAAAGTTTTCTCAATGTAGCCAACCATCTTATCAATATCGAAATAGCGATTATGTTTTTTGCTATTGTGGCCGATACCAATAATTATTTCATCAAAAAGCTCCAACCCTCGCAATACTATATCCTCATGGCCCTTAGTAAAGGGGTCAAAAGAACCAGGGAAAATGGCAACTTTTTTCATTTAATAACGATCATGAGCACAAATGTACGCTGTATAGATCAAAGAAGTGATGGTCTTGAATTTCATCGAAAACAAAGCCAAACTTTAGATAATCTGGTCTATCGCCAAATGAGATATTTTTGATATACTTATAAAATTCGTTGTAGTGCGGAGATTGTTTGCCTATATACCCCCACATCACAACTTCCGTATTTTTCTGCGTTTTGCTTAACCCATTTATCACCAATAGAATGTAACGAATATATTCATTAAATTGCTTTATAGTGAATTGGTTGTAATACTCTAGTTCGCCACCTTTTAATGAAAGAATGTGGAGTTTGAAGCGATCAATATATAAATAGATAGAGTCTTTTTTAGTGCTTTTAGAAAAGTTTATTACCCCCTCAATTAAAGCACTTGATTGATGTATGAAACCTACCTCTGCATTTGGGTACAATTTGATTAACCAATTGTGAATCACCTTGCTAATCGCAAAAACACATATTGCGTCAGACTGAATATGTTTGTAGTAGAGTATTTCTTCAGTTTCAGTATTAATTTTTGAGTTTAACTTCAAGTAGTCAACAACGGCTTCTTTTACAAATAACGAGGAAGGGACCAGGGAAAATTTACTGTTCTTAATACTGACTTTAACTGTTTTCCAAAAGCCAGCCATAAGCAAATGGTGCTCCTCAAAAAGAGAAGCCAGCATCTGCTGAAGTTCTTTGTATGTTTTAACACTCGCTAAAACATAATCTTCAAGAAGTAACACTCTATTGTTAGTAGAGTCGATTATAGAAACTTGTAAGTCCCTTACTCCAATTTGAAGCAACAGGTTGTATTGATGCAAGTTTTCTACATCAAACTTCGCATCCTTAATCTTCTTTATAAGCTTATAACCTGCTGTTGTCGTATTCAATGAATTATTCCCAGTTACCTGAAGTAGTTACATCAGTTTTTGAACCAAATCTCAATGGCTTTTTATTTTTAGACTCATTATCTTCCCTACGAGTAGGATCAAATGGTTTTGGGTTTTTTACTTCAATAACATCTACAAAAAGATTGCTTCTTTCAATTTCATCAGCGTAAATATCGAATTTCACATCTTCATAACCTGGAACATATGCCAATCGACTTATGTCAATATTAAGATCGAATTTTATTTCTTCTAAAGACATCAAAAGATCGCCTTTCGTAACATTATTACCTGGTTGATAACGCTTTCTACTTTTAACTTTTCCAGATTCTTTGAATTTATGGGTAACGTTCTTACCATTTTGATTAAGTACGTAGGCAGGAGAGCCTTTCACAACGTTATCGCCTGGTGCAGCCTCAAATCTTACGAAAACACCATCATTAGCAGCATTTACGTTATGCGTTGTTTTAAATATTCTTTCTTTAGCTGTGATTATACCCAATGTGTCGTAGGTGATAATACTACTATCAGCACCGTAACTTAATGTTACTACTCTTTCTTTTTTCTGAATAATTGGGAATTTACCGTTTTCGATAAAATCTATTAATTTATCCCAGTCGCTTGTATAATTACCGTTTACTTCCTGGTAAACGATTTCAGCTTCTCTAATTAATTGCAATTTTTTAATGATAGCCGCTTCTCTTTCAGATATTAGCGCTCTTTCATCCATGGTGGATTTTACGCTATTAATAAGGAAAGCACCCATGCCTAAACTGGCAACTAAGAAAACAATAGATAAAATTTTAGTGACGTTCATTAGTATTTATTTTAGAATGCAATTATAAGTCTTTTGAAAAGTAAAACATAATGATTTTACTCGCTAATTACCGCAATTATTGCCATAATTTAAAATAGCCCCGAAGATTTAATAGTTTATTTTTCGATAAATTACCATGTAAAATAGTATGCTTTTTTATATCGGGTAATTCGTTTAATTCCTGAAAAGTCACAAATCGAACATCTTGTATTAGCTGCTGTCTTGCATCATGCTCTGGATCATAGCCGGTTTTGATGGCCCCCTTTTCTAATTCTACACTAAAAAACAGCTCAATGGCGTGTAAAGGATGACGATAAAATTCATTTACAAATAGGAACTCTTTCACTTCACAAACCAGCCCTGTTTCTTCTATCATTTCTCTTTTTAAAGCGCTTACTGCACTTTCACCAAAATTCATTCCGCCACCAGGAGGTGACCAAAATTCATTTTCATCATTGAGGCCTTTGTGCTTAACGAGTACAATCGATTCATTTTTTATACAAATACCACAAACCCTTACCCTTAAAGTACTGCCATATGTTTTTTCAACTACGTTCATTCAATAATATTATCCAATATATTTTGATGCAGAAACACATCGCTACAATGTTCTATTATATTTGTGCAAATTCTTATTCTATGCAAGTTTTCAATCCTGACTATAAAACCCTTATTAAGCAGCATCTGGAAAGGCAACAATTCATGAAACATATTGGGTTTGATTTGAATGTTATTGAACCAGGTAGGATGGAGGGTAGTTTAAAACTTGAAGAGTATCATAAGCAACAAAAAGGGTTTGCCCATGGCGGTTTGGTAGCCACTTTGGCGGATATAACGGCAGGATTTGCAGCTTATTCGTTAGTGCCGCCAGAACATCATGTGGTAACAGGGGAATTAAAAATTTCATATCTCAATCCTGGTGTTGGTGAAGAATTACGTGCAGTTGGGTGGGTACTGAAACAGGGTAAAAAGATTAACTTTTGTGAAGCAGAAGTGTGGAGTATATCGGGAGATGAAGAGGTGCTAATAGCCAAAGCTTCTGCAAGTATGATCACCATATTCCCTGGAGATTTTAAGTAGTAGTGCCAAGTCCATCAGAAATATTAAAACAAAAATTTCCATTTGAGGCTACTTCTGGACAAGCCAGGGTTTTTGATGCAATAGATACACTTATTGATCTAAAAGATGCTTTGGTAATTAAAGGATATGCTGGTACAGGAAAAACTACATTAATTAGTACACTTGTTCAGGTATTGCCTTTATTTAATTACAAATATGTATTGCTGGCGCCAACAGGTAGGGCGGCTAAAGTCATGGCTTCCTATTCAGGAAGAATGGCTTTCACAATTCATAAGAGAATTTATAAACAGGCTAATAAAGATGCCTCCGGGCCAGTGTTTAAAAGGCAGAAAAACTATTCCAAGAAAACTATTTTTATCGTAGATGAGTCTTCCATGATCAATGAGGATGTTGGGTTTGGAAAGAAAGGACTTCTTACTGACTTGATGGAGTATGTTTTCTCGGAGCCAAGTAATAAGTTAATACTGGTAGGTGATAACGCTCAGCTTCCTCCTGTCGGTCAGATTGAAAGCCCGGCATTAGATATAAACGTGCTCTCCACGGATTATAAACTAGACGTTGTGGAGGTGTTGCTCACAGAGGTTATGCGCCAGGAACTTGAATCTGGTATATTGTTTAATGCCACGAATTTGCGTCAGGAGCTTATAAATAATCCTCCTAAAGTAAGTATAGATATTTCATTCTCCGATATTTTTAAAATGACTGGGCAGCGGCTGGAAGATGGGATACGATATGCTTATGATAATGAAGGTGTTGAAAACACTGCAATCCTTTGTCGGTCTAATAAAAATGCGAATGCCTATAATCAATACATTAGAAATAGAATATTCTTTTATGATTCTGAATTAGAAGCCGGGGAATATTTGATGATCGTAAGGAACAATTATTTATTTGGGCCAGAAGAAATCGGAGGCGGATTTCTGGCAAACGGAGATTTTGTGGAAGCAATGAAGATTATTTCATTTGAGGAGATACATGGATTTAGATTTGCAACGTTAGAATTAAGGTTGACAGATTATCCAGATTTAAGGTCATTCGAAGCAAAGGTAATACTTGATACACTGCATTCAGAAACACCGGCATTAACGCAAGATCAAAATGAAGCACTTTACCAAAGTGTAGCCCTTGATTATGCAGATATGAAGCAAAAAGATAGAAAAGAGGCAATGAAAACTGATCCATATCTCAATGCATTACAAATCAAATTCGCTTATGCTATCACTTGCCATAAGGCACAGGGTGGCCAATGGCCGATAGTTTTTGTAGACCAGGGTTATTTGAAGGATAATACCATTGACCAGGATTTTATTAGATGGTTATATACTGCCATTACCCGTGCAACTAAGCAATTGTTTCTGGTGAACTTCAACAGAGAGTTTTTCGTTAAAAGTCAGCATAAGTCTTAACGTTTTGTTAAAAGCTAGCAAGATTATTGTTTGTTCAACGGTACGGTTATATTTGTAAAAGCGTAAAATTTATTAACATGAAAACTTTTATAGTATTTATTTTCGGTGTGTTTATGATCTATGGTGCAGTGGCGCAAGAGGCGAATGATAATGCATCAGGCCCAGAGATCACTTTTCAGGAAGAACAATTTGATTTTGGTGACATACATCAGGGAGATAGAGTAGAGCATGTTTTTGCATTTGAAAATACGGGCACAGAGCCATTAATTATTACAAACGTTCAAACAACATGTGGTTGCACTGCTCCAAACTGGCCTAGAGATCCTGTTGCTCCCGGACAAACAAGCGAAATAAAAGTAGTTTTTAATAGTACCGGCAAAATGGGTAGACAGCATAAGGTAATTACCGTTGTTTCTAATGCCATTACACCTACAAGCAAGGTAGCAATTATCACAAACGTATTACCTAAGGCTGAAGAAAAAGCCGTGCAAGAAAAAGGAAATTAAAAGGTGACGATATTAAGAAGGAGCCTGATCAATTTTGGTCAGGCTTTTTTATTGCTGCCATAAATAACGATACCCAGCCAGCAATAAGCATTAAGCCACCAATAGGTGTAATTGCCCCAAATATTGTTATCCGACTCAAGCACAAAATATAGAGTGAACCACTGAAAATTAATACCCCACCAAGAAATAAATTAGAAGAATAGTTAAGCCATTTGCTTGTATTGTTTTGCTGTAATAAACCAACTAATAGTAGTGCTAAAGTATGATAGAAGTGATATTTTACGGCAGTTTCAAAAGTATCTAACCGCCCGGTTTCTGTTAGAAACTTAGTAAGTCCATGGGCGCCAAAAGCACCAATTCCCACTGCAAGAGCGCCTAATATGGCGGCTATTTTTATTGATTTATTCATTATTGATTATTTCTTTCCCCGAATATGGAACTTCCAACCCTAATCATAGTGCTTCCTTCTTCCAATGCAATTTTATAATCGCCACTCATGCCCATCGAAAGCTCACTCAATTCAACATTTTCTGCTTGTACATCTCGTTTGGATTCTTCAAATAACTGAGCCAGAGACTTAAATTCCCTTCTAATCTGATCTTTATCTTCAGTAAAAGTGGCCATACCCATTAAGCCAATGATCTTAACATTATTTAATTCGGTAAGTTCTAAAGAATGTAAAAGTTCAAATAACTCATTTTTATCCAACCCAAATTTAGTGTCTTCTTCTGCGATATGTATTTGTAGCAACACGTTAATAACCCGGTTGTTCTTTTTGGCTTGCTTATTAATTTCTTTTAATAGCTTCAGGCTATCTACAGAGTGTATAAGACTAACATAAGGTGCAATGTACTTTACCTTATTTCTTTGAAGGTGGCCAATCATATGCCATTCAATATCCTCAGGGAGTTCACTTTGTTTTTCTGTCATTTCCTGAGCTTTATTTTCTCCAAAGATGCGCTGGCCTGCACCATATGCTTCTTTAATTGCACTAACAGGCTTTGTTTTGCTCACTGCAACCAATTTGCAATTTGAAGAGCCCAATGAATTGATTAATTCTTCGATGTTATTTTTAATATCCATTTGATAACTTTAACGTTCCTAAGGTTGGGAACAAAGTAAGAAATTTTAAATAACACACTATGCCTATTCTGGGTACTTTGTTGAAAAGAGGAATTAGAATCAGAGAGAGTTTAGAGCAAGATTATACCAATCCCTATGATCTGCAAAAAACGGAACTAAAACAATTGCTTATTTCCGCTAGTCAAACTCAGTTTGGTAAGCACTATTCGTTTTCAGAAATACTGAATCAGTTTAAATCGAATAATACGAAAGCATTTTTTGAAGCATTTAAAGAACATATTCCCATTCATAACTACAATAAGATGTATAATGAATGGTGGTATAAATCTAAAAATGAACAAAAGGATGTTACATGGCCTGGTAAGGTAAAATACTTTGCACTCAGTTCTGGCACATCAGAATCGGCCTCAAAGTATATTCCTATAACCAAGGATATGAAAAAGGCCATTCAGAAAACGAGTATTAGGCAAATTCTTACGCTTTCAAAATATGATTTACCTCCTGAAGTATTTCAAGGCGGTATTCTCATGCTTGGTGGTAGTACTCACCTGAATAACAGAGGTAGTTATTTTGAAGGTGATCTAAGTGGAATTCAAGCAGCCCAACTTCCTTTCTGGTTTCAACATTTTTATAAGCCGGGCAAGAAAATATCTAAAACAAGAAACTGGGATGAAAAGCTTAATGAAATTACAATGAAGGCCTCAGAATGGAATATCAACATTATAGTGGGTGTCCCTGCCTGGATACAAATCTTAATGGAGAAGATTATAGCGCATTATAAGCTTTCTAATATTCATGAAATTTGGCCAAATCTCAATGTATACGTGCATGGTGGTGTTTCTTTTGATCCGTACCGTAAAGGTTTTGAGAAGCTTTTAGGTAAACCTATTCATTATATAGAGACATATCTGGCGTCAGAAGGCTTTCTTGCTTTTCAATATAAACCAGATCATAGAGCCATGAGATTGGTGCTGAATAACGGCATTTTTTATGAATTTATTCCTTTTGAAGATCACAATTTTGATGAGAATGGTGAGCTTAAGGCGGATGCAAAAACGTATATGATTGATGAAGTTGAAAATGGCAAAGAATATGCTATACTTCTATCTACAAATGCCGGAGCCTGGCGGTACATGATAGGTGATGTCGTCAAAGTAATTTCTAAAGAAGAATCAGAGATAGTAATTACAGGAAGAACTAAGCATTTCTTAAGTCTTTGTGGAGAACATCTTTCAGTAGATAATATGAATAAGGCCATTGAAATGGCAGCTGACGAACTTAATATTGAAATTCCTGAATTTACGGTGGCGGGCATCCCACATGGTACACTGTTCGCTCATCATTGGTACGTTGCCAGTGATAATGAGGTGAATCCGAATAAGTTGAGAGACGTCATTGATCAAAAGTTAAAAGAATTAAATGATGACTATGCTGTTGAGCGAACCGCTGCACTGAAAGATGTAGTGGTAGATGTGCTACCAGTGAAAAAATTCTACGATTGGATGGAAGCGAGAGGTAAAGTTGGTGGGCAAAATAAGTTCCCCAGGGTATTGAAAGGACCATTATTGGAGGAATGGACTACGTATATCAGGAACTCTTAATGGTTTTACTTAACGGACTTTTTTTTGGCCTCACTTTAGCCGTAATGCTCGGCCCTGTATTTTTCACCTTGCTGCAAACCAGCCTTGAAAAAGGTTTTTCAAAAGCAGTGATTGTAGCAGTTGGGGTAAGTATTGGCGATATCATGCTCATATTACTTGCTTACTTTGGTTTGTCTAAATTAATTGGTTTTCAAGAGAACAAGATTGTGATAGCCTATGTTGGCTCAATAATACTGGCAGTTTTTGGAGTGGCTAGTATTCTTAAGTCAAGAAAACCTTTTAACCCGAAAATTGATGCCGCTAGAGAAGTGAAGGGTTTTTTCCGTTTCTTTTTTAAAGGACTTCTCATTAACGCCATTAGCCCTTTTGTACCTATTTTTTGGATTGGCACTATGAGTTTAGCCACTGTAGAATACGGTTATAGTGGCACCACTTTGTTTGTCTTTTTTGCTACTATCATTGCCGTGGTATTTCTCACAGACTTGTTAAAAGCCTTTCTCGCTAATAAACTCAGTGTATTGATTACCTCGCGAGTGATGCAGATTATGAATGTTCTGGTGGGGGTTATTCTAATAATCTTTTCAATACGTATGGCTACCTATTATCTGTAGAAGCTAGTCTTGCAGAATATTTGTAATAAACGTTGATTTCAGAAAAACCCAGAATAGAAACAATACTAACGCCCACATGATATAATTCCTGTAAAAATCAGTAGTGTCTTTAAAGCGAGTTTCTTGTATTTCTGCCTTCTCATATTGATCAATCTGTTTAAAAACATTCTCCAGGGCTTCATTGTCAGAAGCTCTGAAAAATTGACCTGAGCCAATTTTAGCAATCTCTCGCAAAGTGGTTTCGTCCATGGTGTTCTCAACCATTCTAGGTCTACCAAAAAAATCTTTACCAAAAGGCACTTTACCTTCTTTTCCTATTGCTATGGTATAGGTCTTTATATCATAGGCTGAGGCCAATTTCGCTGCTGTAATAGGATCGATATTACCTGCAGTATTGTCACCATCACTTAAAAGAATACACACTTTAGATTTAGAATCCATTTCTGTCATTCTATTAGTAGCTACAGCCAGGGCACTACCTATGGCTGTACCACGGTTCTCAATCATATCGAAATTAATGTCATCGATGTATGTTTTGAGTAAGTCATAGTCAGTTGTTAGAGGAGAAAGCGAGTAAGCGTCTCCAGAGAAAATTACAAGGCCAATACGATCCTGAAGCCGGCCATCGATAAAATCTTTGGCTACTTGCTTTGCTGCTTCTAATCTATTAGGTGTGAAATCTTCAATTTGCATGGATTGAGAGATATCAATCACAAGCATAATATCAATACCTTCTGTCCATTGAACTACCTTTTCATTCGTTTTTTGAGGTCTGGCCAGTGCTACAATAAGTAGCGCTACAATTAGCATCATTATGATATCCGGTAGTAACCTTATAATCGTTAATGGATTAGAAATAACCTGACTTCTGGTAAAGGCAACAGGCAATTTTTGATTAAAGAAATACCTATATACCCATCTAACAATAAAAAAAAGAGGTATGCCCAGAAGTGCGTACAAAGCCAGGCTATTCTCCCAGCTATAGCCTTGCAATATGCCCGGATAAAAGTTTTGAATGGAATACCACGGAAGTGAAGTTGTCTGTTCAACCATGTTTAACCTCATTTACTTTGTCATGATATCTATTTTCAGCAAAGGTCAGCAGTTTCTTAAATACCTCCTGCATATTCTCTTGCTTGCCACCGTATATTGCTCTATCGATATGCTTAAGTTCATCACCAATTCTCACAATATGATCGTGCAATAACAATTCTTTGGTAGTCATTTTTGTGTACGGTGTTTTTTCTAGCTTTTCTAAATACTTTTTCCATACTAAAAGTATTTGTTCAGTGTGGCTTTGTGAATTTTGACTTAAAAGAGAATTATAATCCTCCATGAATTTTAAATGCTTCTTTTCCAGTCTTCTTAGTTTTAACCATCTTTTTACAGACTTTCCAAATACCAAATAGCCAATGACAATTAATATGATAAAAAGTACTGCACCAGCTATTAGATAAGGATAATTGAGCGCGAGTTGTACATAACGGTAACTTGTATTTTCAATGAGGGGCATTGCTTCTGCGGCTACGGAATCAGGTATTTCTTTGACTAAATGTTTTAAAACGATAGAATCTTTTGCAGGGTAGAGTGGAATACTATCTCGTCCAACAATCTGAAAAACAGGTAGTTGCAAATACTGAGTGCTATCAATCTCAAAACTTAAAATGTAATATAAGGCACTATCATAACTGTGTTCGCCAATCGTCTTTGTAGGCGCAAACCACTTCTCACCAAGTTCGTAGGGGGTATAATTGAATAATGAGTCCGGAAATATTAAGTCGGTTGAACTGTGATATTTTGCAGTTAAAACGTAAGGCGAGGGCTCGCCAATTTTGATACTATCATCTAAAAAATACCCCTTAATCTGCACATCTTGTGCAAAAGTAGTGAGAGTAATAAAATGTAAGATTGAGCAGAAAAATACCTTTCTAAACACTTTTCAACGATTTATTTCTGACTTTAAATAGTTTTAATAATTTAGGAACATAGTCTTCATCAGTATCGATGGACACATAGTTGATCTGATGTTTTTTCGAAAACTTCAACAGTTCCTCTTCACTTTTGGCATAATTGGTTTTTACGTTATATCTGAAGTTACCAAATGAGGTATTAACCCAAACTGTTTTTTTGCTTTCTTTATCAAATACAGGTACAATACCCAATTTTGGCAAGTTAGTTTCCCGTTTGTCAGTTATTCTTATGGCTACCAGGTCGTGTTTTTTGGCCATTCCCTTTAAATTGTGAAAATAGCCTTCATCGATAAAGTCTGAGATAAATATCATCACACTTCTTCTTTTTAAGGTATTTAAAGAAAATAAAGTGGCTTTGCTTAGATCTGTTTTAGTCGACTTAGGTTTTAATTTCACTAATTCGTGTATCATCTCATAAGCTTGCTTCGGCCCTTTAGCAGGTTTGATGTAGGTTTCCTTCTGATCGGAAAAACAAACCAACCCAACCTGGCTACCTTCCTTAGCTGCTGCCAACGCAAGTACACCACATACCTCTTTACCAATATCTACTTTTTGCTTCCCTTCTGTTCCTATTTCCTGAGAACCACTTACATCAAGAATAAAGAAAACAGTCTGTTCTTTCTCTTCTTTAAAGGTTTTTACAAATGCGCCATGCCCTTTGGCGCTCACATTCCAATCTATCGTTCGCACATCATCTCCGTACTGATAGGCGCGCACATCGTCAAACTCAAGACCAGAGCCTTTAAATATAGAGTGAAAATCACCCTGCATTTGGCTGTTGATAGCCTTTCTTATTTGTATTTCGTACTTTCGCAGCTTGTTAAGAAGATTCTTCATACGTGTAATTTTAACGTATTTGGATTGCAAAATTGTGGAATAATACTTGTTTGGAAAAATAACAAACCCAATGGATTTAAGATGGGTACTAACGGTTAAAAATTATTAAAATGAAGAATACTATAATCTGTGCCATTACCCTATTGATATCTGTATTTTTTCTTAGCTGCAACTCCGATGAAAAGCCCGAAGATATTATCAGCCACGAACAAATGATTGTTATTTTATTAGATGTATATGAGGCTGAGGCAAAGCTTGCTGAACTGAAATTAAACAGAGATACTACCATACAGATTTTTAAAACGTACGAACAGTTCATTTATGATAAACATGGTATTGATGAATCGGTTTATAAAAAGAGTCTAACGTACTATTACGACCACCCTGACAAACTTGAAAAAATTTATGAGACGATGCTTGACTCCCTGGCATTAAGAGAATCGAAGACTAAAGCCTATGAAGAAGCTAAGCAGGCAAAAGAAGATTCAATTCGTAGAATAGAATTAAATAAACAAGAAAATTAGTGCTTTACCCACACGACATTGAAGAGAAGCTCGGGATTGATAAAATCCGGACACTAATAAGTGAAAAATGCAGCACTGAATTAGGTAAGTCGATTATTGATAAGGTTAAGTTTTCATCAAACTATGATTTAATCAGCAAGCTTCTTTCTCAAACTAAGGAGTATCAAAACATCTTGCTTTCATCAGAATCTTTAAACCTATTTGGCTTCTCCGATATTCGAGATTCATTG
Source organism: Fulvivirga sp. (assembly GCF_040220315.1). Classification (GTDB taxonomy): domain Bacteria; phylum Bacteroidota; class Bacteroidia; order Cytophagales; family Cyclobacteriaceae; genus Fulvivirga. The sequence continues at coordinate 9,059 of NZ_JAVJUY010000361.1, read as the reverse complement.
GAGAAAAGTAAGACGGAAGGAACCTTTTGTAGCGAAAATGAGCTATTTCAAATTGGTAAATTTTTACACAGTCTTGAATTAGCTTTAAACTTCTTTTCTGAACATTCTGAAAACTACCCTGCATTATTTGAACTCTGCAATAACATAGAACTTGATAAAAGACTTATTGTTGAAATTGAAAAATGTATTGATGATGAAGGGAATTTAAAAGACGATGCAAGCCCTGAGCTTCAGAGAATACGTAATGAGTTAAAGTCTAAATATGGACAGGTAAGAAAATCCCTTTATTCCATTTTTAAGCAATCTGAAAAGGAGGGCTGGGTGCCAGAAGGAGCTTCTGTTACAGTACGCGATGGAAGAATGGTGATTCCCATTTTGGCTGAGTTTAAAAGAAGGTTACCTGGTTTTATTCATGATGAATCTGCATCCGGAAACACCGTTTACCTTGAACCTACTAATGTGCTGCAAGGAAATAATGAGATTAGAGAACTTGAATATGCCGAAAAAAGAGAAAAAATAAAGATACTCACCGGATTAACCAATAAGGTAAGAGCGAATTTGACTGATATCAGGTCTGGTTTATCATTTATCTCTAAACTTGACTTCATAAAAGCTAAGGCAAAATTCAGTAATGAAATTGATGCTATAGTTCCGAAAATTAATTACACTCCAACAATACATTTAAGAAATGCACGCCACCCGCTACTCTTACTTTCATTTATGAAAGAAGGGAAGAAAGTTGTGCCATTAAATGTTCAACTATCGGAGGAGGACAGGATCCTTATCATTTCGGGACCGAATGCAGGAGGTAAATCTGTGAGTCTTAAAACCATAGGTCTGCTACAATTAATGCTACAATCGGGCATACCTGTTCCGGTGAAAGAGGATTCAGAATTCGGAATTTTCAATGATATTTTGATTGATATTGGAGACGAGCAGTCAATTGAAAATGACTTAAGTACTTACAGTAGTCATTTAAAGAGTATGAAGGCATTTTTGAAAAATGGAACGGCCTCTTCATTATGCCTGATTGATGAGTTTGGGACTGGTACTGACCCTCAGTTTGGTGGAGCCATTGCACAATCAGTTTTAAATGAACTTAATGGCAAAAAAGTGAAGGGTGTGATAACTACACATTACAGTAATATCAAACATTTCGCGGAAAATACGAAAGGCATAATCAACGGTGCTATGCGGTTTGATATGCACAAGCTAGAGCCTTTATTTGAGTTAGAGGTTGGTAAGCCGGGTAGTTCTTTTTCACTTGAAATTGCTAAAAAGATAGGATTAGATTCAAGTGTGATCAATTATGCCAAAGATTTAATTGGAGATAAGGCTATTGATGTTGATCAGTTGCTTAACCAATTAGAGAAGCAAAAACAGCAGATAAAGCAGCGTGATGAAGAGCTTAAGAAAAGGGAAAAAGAGACCTCAAGTCTTCAACACCAATATCAAACATTAAAAGAAGAACTTGATAAGAATAAAAAAGATATAATCAATAAAGCAAAAGAAGAGGCTGCGAAACTGTTAAAAGACACTAATCGAGAAATAGAAAAAACTATTCGTCATATTAAATCCAATAAAGCTCAGAAAACTGAAACTAAGAAAGCACGAGAACGACTTCAAAACCTTAAGCAAAAGGTTGATGAACCAAAAGAGATTAAAAAGGCACCTTTAGTAAACAACGATCAATTAGAACCTGGTGATACTGTTCAATTATTCGATCAACAGGTAACGGGTACAGTCATTTCAATGAAAGGTAATGATGTTGAAGTCCAGATTGGTTTATTGAAGTCAAAAGTAAAGAAGAACAGGCTTATTAAAATCTCTAAAGGTAAAGAAAAGTCGATCAAGAAAGAACGTGCCGGAAGTGCTCACGGCATGAACCTAACGAGTAAATTTTCAGAATTCAACTCTACTCTTGATATAAGAGGCAAACGTGTAGAAGAAGTACTTACTGTTCTTGATCAGTTTTTAGATGATGCAATATTATTTGGGCTAAACGAAGTGAAGGTTTTGCATGGGAAAGGAAATGGCGTGCTTAGAGAAGTTGTAAGAAATTACTGTAAAACTCAAATTTTTATCTCCAATGTAGCTGATGAACATGTTGAAAGGGGAGGAGCTGGAATTACAGTAATCACATTAAACTAAAAAAGGCCTCAATTGAGGCCTTTTGTTTATGATTTAGTATTCTAAGTTATTTATTGTTTAACCAGATTAAATGTCCAAGAACCCACAACAGCTTCAGTTCTTGAAGTAGAACCGCCATCTGCTAAAGAGAATGACAATGTTAAACCCGTAGCAGAAAAGTTTGTTACTGCAATTTGAAGACCATCGCTGGCTCTTGTTACAGTAAATTGAGTTGTAGCTGCATCCGTAGGAACAGGGCTAAATGTCCAAGAGTCTGTTCCTAGAAATGGCCTTACACCGGAGGGACCACCTACAATTGATGCTGTACCCCCCTCAGATCCTGCAGTATACGTTATTGTCAAAGCAAAATCACTGTAATCATCAGTTCTATCCTGACTTGGTGAACCGAAAGTCACTTGTCCTGTTTGAGCTGCATCTACTGCCCAAGTGCCTGAGAATGTTGTTCCTACCTGATCAACTACAGGTACTCCATCGTCCCCACCACTATCACATCCTACACTCACCAATAATAGAGATAATACTGCTGCACTTAATAAATAACTTAATTTTTTCATTAGATCGAATTTGTGGTTTACTATATTTTTCGAAATTATCAATTTTATTCGAAATGCTAAAATAACAATAAATATTATTATTTGATATCTATCTGAAATTAGATACGCTAATTTTTTAAATAGTAACCATTTCTTAATAATCCTTAAAGTCAGATAAATCAAGCACAGAATCACATTTATTATACTCATTTTCCTGATTTGAAGCTAAAATGAGCAACCTATCGCTTTCTGTTTTTTCCATTTCATAGTAAAACCACTGTGAACCTCTTTTATCCAGATTGGTAGTGGGCTCATCGAGAAGTAATATTTTTGTTGCCGAATAGAAAGCCAATGCCAATTAAAGCCGTTGTTTCATTCCGGATGAAAAATTTTTAATCAGTTTTTGCTTATGCTCAGTGAAATAAGATTTGTCAATAACTGAACTGATGGTTTCACCATTTTTAATAGTTTTAAATTTGAAATGGAATTCAATTTGTTCTTTAAGTGTAAATTCTTCTATCAATTCCAGGTAAGGTGCTGCAATGGCAATATGGGTGAATATGTTTTCAACTGACAAAGTTGCATCCCCATCAACATAGCTAATTTCACCTTTTGAAGCTAGCTGATTGCCTGCAAGAAGTTGAAGCAAGGTTGACTTTCCACTACCGTTAGGACCAACAATAGCTGTTTTTTGACCTTTACTAAAAGTGAAATTTAAGTCTTTAAATAAAATCTCCCTGTTAAACCTCTTTTCTAAATTTTTCAGGATGATTTCCATGAAGAATTTTAGTAAGTATAGCCCTTCATTACTCCTCGATCAGAAGTTCTGATAAAATCAATGATTTCGTCACGTTCTTTAGAGGGGGCTAATTCAAGTTCAACTAGGTCTAGTGCTTTAGAGTTGTTAAGGCCTTTTAAGAAGATGTATCTATAAATTTCCTGGATTTCGTTTATTTTCTCAGAAGTATAGCCTCTTCTTCTTAGACCTATTGAGTTAATACCCGCATACGTCAAAGGCTCTCTGGCAGCTTTTGTGAATGGAGGTACGTCTTTTCTTACCAATGACCCACCACCAATATAGGAGTGAGCTCCTATTTTAGTAAACTGTTGTACAGCACATGATCCGCCAAAAATCACGTAATCATCAACTACAACATGCCCGGCCAATTGCGAAGCATTACCTAAAATACAATTGTTTCCAACAATGCAATCATGACCCAGGTGTACATAGGCCATAACTAGACAGTTCTTGCCTACTTCTGTTTTGTGTTTATCTACTGTGCCTCTATTAATAGTTACACATTCCCTGATCGTACTATTATCGCCAATTATGGCCGTAGTTTCTTCGCCCGCAAATTTCAGATCCTGTGGCACGGCTGAAATTACAGCACCTGGATAAATTTTGACATTTTTGCCTATGCGAGCCCCTTCAAAAATGGTGACGTTGGGACCTATCCAGGTTCCTTCTTCAATCACCACATTTTTATGAATGGTTGCAAAGGGTTCGATTACTACATTTCTGGCAATTTTTGCCTGAGGATCTATATATGCTAACGGTTGATTCATGAATCTTTTCTTACGATACTAGCGGTCATGGTGCCTTCACAAACGAGCGTATTACCAACATAAGCACGACCAGTCATTTTTGCAATTCCTCGCTTTATTGGAGCCAAAAGGTCGCATTTTATTACCAAAGTGTCACCAGGAAGAATCATTTTTCTAAATCTGAACCCTTCTATTCCTAAGAAGTACGTCCAATAATTTTCTGGGTCTGGTACTGTGTTCAGCACCAATATACCTCCAATTTGCGCCATGGCCTCAATTTGAAGCACACCAGGCATGACAGGATTTCCAGGAAAATGACCTTGAAAAAACGGTTCATTTAACGTTACATTTTTAACGCCAGATACACTCTCATCATCCAAATGAATGATTTTATCTATTAGCAGAAATGGGTATCTGTGCGGAAGTATATTCGTTATTTGATTAATATCATATACCGGTGGCAGGTTGGGGTTGTACTTAGGTACATTTAGCTTTGAAGACTTTGCCATTGCCTTCTTTAATTTTTTTGCGAAAGCAACATTGGCAGCGTGTCCTGGTCGTGCAGCAAGAATTTGCGCCTTTAAGGGTCTTCCGGCCAATGCTAAATCTCCAATAACGTCCAGTAATTTATGTCTTGCGGGCTCATTTTTATAGCGAAGTTCAACGTTATTAAGGATACCTTCCTTCTTTACTTCTACTTTTGGTTTGTTAAAAAGCTTTGCCAAACTATCCAACTCGTTATCCTTCACAATTCTGTCAACAACAACAATGGCATTGTTTAAATCACCGCCTTTAATAAGGTTATTCTTATGTAGCATTTCAAGTTCATGCAAAAAACAAAATGTTCTACATGAGGCTATTTCCTTTTCAAACTGCGATATGTTGGTCAATGAAGCATGCTGACTACCTAATACGGGAGAATTATAGTCTACCATTACGGTTAGTCTATAATCATCTAAAGGAAGTGCTGCTATTTCAACATCTCTTTCCGGCTCACGATAAAAAATACCATCAGGGACTTCGAAAAAGTCTCTTAAAGCATCCTGTTCTTCTGTGCCTGCCTCTTTAAGAATATTAACAAACTGAATTGAACTACCGTCCATTATTGGTGGCTCTGGCCCATCCAATTGTATAAGAACGTTATCAATTTCCAGACCTACTAATGCAGCCAAAGTGTGTTCAACGGTGTTAACTCTCGCACCACTTTGTTCAATGGTTGTACCTCTAGAAAGGTCAACCACTAAGTCGGCATCAGCATCAACCGTTGGCCTGCCTTCAAGGTCAATTCTTTGAAATTTTATACCGTGGCCAGGTTTTGCTGGCACAAATGTCATATTAGAGGTTACTCCAGTATGTAAACCTACCCCTGAAAGGGTCACGGATTTTTTGATTGTGTGTTGTTTAATTTTCATTCACTCTCCCGAAATGTCGGCAAATTTAGGACTTTTTCTTCAAGTTGCTTCAATCTAAAATTTAAATCGGGAAGATTTTTATAAACAGCATAGGAACGCTGATATTTCATTACATCTATTGCAGGTGTACCCCAGAGTTTAGAGCCTGAAGCTGTATCTTTACTTACACCCGCTTGTGCACCAATAGATGTTTTATCAGCAATATTTACATGTCCTATAATACCAACCTGACCAGCGATTACACAATATTTACCAATAGTTGTGCTACCACTCACGCCTGTCTGCGCAGCTATTACCGTATGTTTACCAACTTTAACGTTGTGAGCTAATTGAACCAGGTTGTCTAATTTAACGCCATCTTCAAGTTTGGTAGAATCACCATGGAATGTAGCACAGTCGATCACAGTATTTGATCCTATATCTACATAGTTACCAATTACTACATTACCCATTTGCGGAATCGTTTTGTAAGATCCGTCTGCCTGAGGGGCAAAACCAAATCCATCGCTACCAATCACACAACCCGAATGAATAACGCAATGATGTCCAATTTTTGTGTTGGCATATAATTTCACACCTGCATTTATAATCGTATTATCTCCTATTTCTACGTTATCACCAACATAAGCATGTGGGTAAATCTTTACATTATCCCCTATTTTAACATTACTGCCAATATATGAAAACGCCCCTCTGTAAACGTCTATACCTACTTTAGAATTTTCACCTATAAATGAAGGATCTTCTACACCGGATTTTTGAAATGTAATGAATTTATGATATTCTTCTAACAAAACCGTAAAACTCGAATAGGGATCATCCACTAGAATTAATGAAGTATTTAACTTCTTTTTAGGAGAAAATCCTTTGCTGACAATTACCGCAGTAGCTTTGGTATCATAAATATGTGGCTCGTATTTAGGATTGGAAAGAAAGGATATTTCACCTGCTTTAGCCTCCTGTATTTTACCAAGCATTTTAATTTTATCATCACCATTCCCCTCTACTTTTCCGCCTAATAACTCGGCAATTTGGCTGACGGTAAACTCCATTTATTTAATTCTATGTTAATTAACTGTTAAGTGGTAAAGATACATTTTTGGGAAAGCATAGATAGAATTTTTTGACAATTTTGCTAATTGCTTTGATATTCGGTAATTCAGCGGCATCAGTAATATTTAGTAATTTCCCTTTCTTAGATAAAATTTGAATCGAAGCACTCTCAGGTGCATAGGCCTTATTCGTAACTTCGCCATGGGCAAAGAAATACCTCGCCTCTGATTTTCTCAAATTATAGGTTTCAACGATAACACTCCTTAATAGTTCAAGATCTTTTTTAGAGAGTGGTTCATTTGTTAGTTTGATCTTGAATAGATCACGATTCAGGATTCTGCTGCTAAGCTCAGATAAAATACGGTCATCTACATGTTGCCAAAACTTAATAGCTCCCCATATATCATAGTCATCCAAACCTCCAAATGAAGTAATTAAATCAGGATTTCTCTGAAAATCATCCAAGGTATATTCATTGGCAAGAAATAGCTGTAATGGTTTTGAAGCTGGAACTTCTTTACCTGCCATGGTTAGTTCCTTTGCCCTGAGAATTAAATTAATTAACATTTTCTCCGCACTAACTGATGTTTTGTGTAAATACACCTGCCAGTACATGAGCCTTCTGGCATTCAGAAAATTTTCAATACTATAGATGCCTTTTTCTTCCACAACAATGTTATCGTCCACTACATTGAGCATACTAATAATTCTTTCTAAGCCGATGCTTCCTTCTGAAACGCCAGTAAAAAAACTATCTCGTTTGAGGTAATCAAGTCGGTCTACATCTAATTGACTTGAAACAAGTTGATGAAAAAACTGGCGTTCATAGGTATTCTGAAATATTTTTAGTGCAAGGTTTAGCCCATTATCAAAATGGTTATTTAACTCCTTCATCAATAAAAAGGAAATACTTTCGTGTTTAATGCCTTTTAACAAGCTAAACTCCAGGGCATGGGAAAATGGGCCATGGCCAATATCATGAAGTAAAACAGCAATTTGTGCCTGTTCATATTCCTGATCAGAAATATCAATTCCCTTTCCTCTCAAGGCATCCAGTGCCCTCGACATGAGGTGCATGGCACCAATGGCATGATGAAACCGCGTGTGATGAGCTCCCGGATAGATTAGTTCTGTTAAACCCAGTTGTTTGATTCGCCTTAAACGCTGAAAAATCGGGTGCTGGATAATATCAAAAATAAGGTCACTCTTGATGGTGATGAATCCATATACCGGATCATTAAATATTTTCTTTTTATTCAATCTATTGCGTTCTTTTTCCGTTATTGAGGGTGAAAAGAAATTCTTTCAACCAAAAGTGATTTAATGCAAAGATATAATATTTTGTGGGCGGATGATGAAATTGATCTGCTCAAGCCTCACATACTTTTTTTAGAAAATAAGGGTTATGACATTACCGCTGTTAATAGTGGTTCAGATGCGGTAGAAAATTGTGAGCAAAACCATTATGACGTAGTTTTTTTAGATGAAAATATGCCCGGTATGTCAGGACTGGAAGCATTGTCACATATTAAATCGCTACGACCGAATCTTCCGGTGGTCATGATTACCAAAAATGAGGAAGAGTCGATTATGGAGGATGCCATAGGCGCCAAAATAGCTGACTATTTAATCAAGCCTATTAATCCAAGTCAGATATTACTTTCAGTAAAAAAAATATTAGATAATAAACGGCTGATTACTGAAAAAACCAATATGAGCTATCAGCAGGAATTTAGAAATATCAGTTTGTCTTTTGGAGATGATTTGGATTACGCTGAATGGGCAGATGTATATAAGAAACTGATTTACTGGGAGTTGGAAATTGATAGTACTGAAAATAAGAGCATGTATGAAGTGCTAAATATGCAAAAAGAAGAAGCCAATAGTCAGTTTACTAAGTTCATCAGTGATAATTACGAATCGTGGTTGAATGACCCTGATGTAGAAAAACCTATGCTATCACATCAAATACTTAAAAACAAAGTGCTTCCACATGTGGGGCAAGGTTCTTCTGTGTTTTTTTTAGTGATCGATAATTTAAGATACGATCAATGGAAAATTATTGAACCTGCTGTTACTGAATATTTTAACGTAGAGGAGGAGGATAGTTACTATTCCATCTTACCAACAACAACTGCCTATGCCCGAAATGCCATTTTTTCCGGCTTACTTCCTTCAGAGATGGAAAAGAAACATCCTGAGCTCTGGGTAGGAGAGGATGACGATGAAGGAAAAAATAATAATGAAGATAAGTTTATTGAAAAGCACCTGAGAAGATTAAACAGTACTATTAAATTCAGTTACCACAAGATTAAACGAACAAGTGTAGGCAAACAGTTAGTTGATAACATCAACAATTTGCTCA
>NZ_JAVJUY010000360.1:0-6081 GCF_040220315.1 Fulvivirga sp. | reverse complement strand
CAACACCATATCAATACACATAACCGCGGCCATGATCAAAATTCGTAAACGGTTATCTTGCGGCACAGACTCATCAATCTTCAACATATAATTATCTGCGGATGTAAACAACTCCTTACCAAAGCCCGACCACTTTTTACTCACATGCGCAAACTCATGACCTTCTTTCACAAACTTAAAATCCCAACTCGTCCATTTGCCTTTGAGTGTGCAAACCACTTTATTGTTCATATCGAGGATATTGAACCTACCGCCTATTGAAAAGAACTGCTGCTTAAATTTACCGACTAACACATCCTTTTCGTCATAAACCTCCACGGTAGAAAGGAAGATAGAAATACCTCTTTTCACTTTGATAATCGGTTCACCGCCAGGAGTGGAAATAACCACTTCGAAAGGAGTCATTCGTTTATAATCGGTAAAGCGAAACATCTTGGTAAAGAACCCAAGATTGGGTTCTCTACATTCCAATATTATTTCCTGCGTTTCAGGGTCATAAATATCATAATTGTTTGATGCCTTGAACAAGCCCACATGTTCCTTAACAAAAAAGAGGTTTTTATTGAGTATCGGATGCATGCTTAAGCTTTAACAGGCTCCCTATGTCCTACCCAGGTAAATCTTTTTATCACATACTCTGGATTAGTGAATGATGCATTACCTGCAGGGTTACCGCCAGTCACATGAAAATCACTAAAGCCGGCATTCTGATTCATATAAATGCCACCAACTAAGTTAAAACTAACAGGAGTAGCCGCTAAAGACATTTGATCAGCGATCATTTCTTTCGTATCGGCATCAGTACTATACGCACCACAAGAAATTGCTCCATGTTTGATGGCCATATCTTTAGCCAAAGCAACTGATTCCTTCGTGTCTTTAGTCTTCACTAAAATGGCAATCGGACCAAATAGTTCAGAGCTGAATTTTTGCTTATCAGCAGCATCCATGGTTAAAACAGCAGGTGTTGCAATTCTTGCATCTTTAAACATTGGATTTTCAATTGAACGAGACTCCAACAACACTTTACCGCCTAACTGACCTACTGATTCCACTCGTTCACAAGTATTCTTGTTTTGAACTGCACCCAACACATACGGTCCTGCTTTTGGATTATCTACTAACCCATTGATATTCTCAACTAGTTTTGCTGCAAACTCATCAAAAGAAATATTGCCATCAGGGGTGTTAATGCCACCTTCAGGGATGTAGAAATTCTGAGGTGCAGTACACATCTGGCCGCTGTAGAGTGTTACTGAGAATGCCAGGTTGGCCGCCACTTTATCGATATTTTCAGCTGAATCTAAGATCACAGAGTTTACACCCGTTTTCTCTGTAAAAACCGCCTTACCTGAAAGGCCTTCCAAATAACTACCGAAATGCGAGTTACCAGTAAAGTCAATCACTTTGACAGCATCATGCTCGGCTAATTCCTTAGTGATAGTTTTATCATACGTATCAACGGCCAACTGGCAAATATTTGGATCCATATTATTCTCGGCCAATACATTCTGAATTTCAGCCACAAAAATGGCCATTGGCAAAATTGCTCCTGGGTGTGGCTTAACAATAACAGGATTGCCTGTAACTAAGCTTGCATAAACACCCGGCACACTGTTCCATGTAGGAAAAGTAGAGCAGCCAATAACAAGACCCAATCCTTTTGGCACTGCACGCCATTGCTTATCTAAAGTAATATTGAATTTACCCATCGGTTTATCCCAAACCACATTTTTAGGAAACCTATTAAGCTCTTCGTAGCCTGCCGCAATGGCTTCTAATGCTCTATCAGCTGCGTGCGGACCCGATGCCTGAAACGCCATCATATAGCCCTGACCAGTGGTGTGCATTGTAGCGTATGCTATTTCAAAAAATCGCTCTTTGATTCTTTCTAGAGACTCCACTAAAATTCCTGCACGATCATTCACATCTACCTTTCTCCAGGTATTGAAGGCTGTTAAACCTCTTTCCACTAACGTTTCCACGCCAAAAGCAGGATACTGAATATTCAATGGAGTTTGCATGTAAGGCGACTCCTCCACACCTATCCATGATTTTGGATTGTCTTGTTTCAACTCTTCAAACTTCTTGCCTACACTGGCTTGAAATTTCTTTCTACCATCGGCATCGGCCGTTTCACCATACGTACTTGGTGACGGATGCTCCGGATAGGCAGCGAAAAATGTGCGTTCGTGAAGTGCTTTAACAGCTTTATCTAAAATATCTTTGTGTTTGGAATATAAACTCATACGAATATTATTTTTTCAATGGTTAGGATAGCGAAGATAAGCGATCTTAAATTAATATATCAACCGTTTGCACCTGCGAAATGTTATTGTCTTAGGGTTTACCATTTAACGATTCGATATATTTAAAACAGAATCTAATTTCATTGTTGAAACACCTTATCTACATATCTGTAATTTTCATTCTTTCTGCACCACTGATTGCACAGAAAAAAGAATATCATCTGCCAAAAGGCGTAGGTGAAAATCAGTATGAGCCAACAACAATAATAGTTAAAATAAAACCTGGAAAGTCATTTTCTAAATCGTTCGATCAGTTAGGTGTATCAGGCAAGAATCTAAAAAAGGCTTTGATACACGCAACAGAAAAAAGGAATCATCCGCTCGCCAATATCTACAAAATTCAAATTAATGAAGGTGAATCTCTCATAGAGGAAATTAATCGATTACTACAGTATGATGATGTTGAATATGCCGAACCCTATTTTAACCACAGGCCATTACTTGTGCCGAATGATCCTGCTGCCAACCCAACTACAGGCGCGCAATACTTTTTAAATAATATCAGAGCTTATGATGCATGGTCTATCGAGCAAGGCGATTCCACCATTACTATAGGTTTGTTGGATTCAGGTGTTGAGCCGAATCACGAAGATTTAACATCGCAAATTGCCTATAACTATAACGATCCTATTAACGGAATTGATGATGATGGCGATGGGCTCATCGATAATTTTGCAGGTTGGGATATTGCCGATGGTGACAATAATCCAATTGCAGATGTAGATGTACATGGAACTGAGGTTACAGCCATATCATCGGCTCGAACCAATAACGGCATTGGCATTGCCGGAACGGGCTATAAATCAAAATTTCTGCCCATTAAAATTTACACTTCGCCATCCAACAATTTTAGAAATGGCTATGAGGCGATTGCCCTGGCAGCAGATTTGAGTTGTAAAGTGATCAACCTATCGTGGGGTTCTGCAGGTTCATTCTCACAATTCGGGCAGGACATTATTAACTATGCTGTGCTTGAGAAAGATGTTGTGATCATTGCTGCGGCTGGCAACACCAATGAAGAACTCGACTTTTACCCGGCTTCATTTGACAATGTCATCTCAGTAAGTGCCACAGATATCAATGACGAAAAAACCTTTTTTGCCACCTACAGCCACAAAGTGGATATGGTGGCTCCGGGCATAGAAATTTATACAGCCACCAACGGCAATGCGTATGGTGGCGGCAAAAGTGGAACTTCGTATTCTGCCCCAATGGTGGCTGGTGCCGCTGCACTTATCAGGGCCCGATTTCCTAACCTAAATGCGCAACAAGTGATGGAACGGTTAAGGGCTACTGCCGATGATATTTATGGGATTGGTGCTAATGCTGCCTATGAAGGCATGCTAGGCAAAGGTAGGCTGAACATGCTTAGAGCGCTGACCGATGTAACGCCTTCAATCCGCATTGATTCTACGAACTACACTAACGGCTTAGGCAATTATGCGTATCGTGGTGACACATTAGAACTACATTTTCAGTTTAAAAACTACCTCGATTCTTTTCAGTCGGGTGAAATAACAGTAAGCAGCAATTCGCCTTATGTTACCTTTTTATCCCATTCAATAAATGTTGCATCCCTTGGCACACTGCAATCAGCTAACAACTTCAATTCGCCATTTCTTGTAAAGCTGGCTGATAATACGCCCCCCAATGAAGAACTGATTTTTAGAATAGACTACTCAAATGGAGTATATGAAGATTTTGAATACATCTCTATCAATACTTCACCAGCTCACACAGAAATCAGAGGAAATGACTTGGTCATGACCGTTACTTCAGATGGTGATTTGGGGTATGATGAAGACTTTTTTGTCGAGGGATTAGGAATCCAGTTTGAAGGTAACAATGTGGCTGATAATACAGGTTTAATCCTATCTTTTAGTCAGGAAAAAGTGATTGATAATGCACCAACTAATTTTTCATCTGCCCTCAAAGACTCTGATTTTGAAGAAGTAGAGCACGTTAAAAGAAATCAAAATGGTTTTGCACGCACAGAAGCCCGATCAATTTTTACAAATGGGGATACCCTCCGCATAGAGCAAACCTCATTGGCGAATGAAGTGGATAATTTCATTATTCAAGAGTATCGAATCACCAACATCGGCACTTCAGACTTGAGTAATTTTTCAGTTAATCTTTTTTCTGACTGGAACATTGGTGACAGTGATTTTAATATTGCTTCCTGGTTGGGTATCGAAAAGCTAGGTTATGTGCATGATGGGGATACGTACGTTGGTATTGCTTTACTCACAGATCAAGATTCAATTTATTCAGCGGTTAACAATCGGAATTTCAATGGAAATAGTGCCGACATCCCCTCCCTATTAAATGATAGTGTGAAGTATGCCCAAACTTCTGCTGGGATTTTCAAAACCGAGGCCGGTGATATAAATGGTGGGAATGATGTCTCTCATTTCATTGGCGCTGAAATTGAATTGCTACCTGTTAATCAATCCGAAAAGGTTGCCTTTTGCTTTGTAGCAGCGCATTCGTTGGCCGAACTTATCGATTTAGTAAATCAGGCTAAAGCTTATCACACCAGTCACTTATTAAATCCATCTATTGCAGCCATTGCTGAAACTTGCCTGGCAGAAACCGCAACGATTAACCCTGAAGCAGGCATACTATATGATTTTTATTCAGATATTGCGCTGACTGACCTACTGTTTTCAGGAGAAGAATTTACTACAGGTGTTATTACTGCACCCACCAAATTCTATGCAGTGAATAAAGACAATGCTTTCGATAGTGATGTGTACACCGTAATCGCCAAACCAAAATTGGTAGCGGCAGATTTTAATGCCAACCCTTCGCCCTTATTGCTTGATGAAACTGGAAATACCACTGTTACATTTACTGATTTGAGTGTTGACGCAGTGAGCTGGAGTTGGGCTTTTGACAATGGGTTTACTTCCAATGTGGAAAATCCAAAGATGAACTTCACTTCCACAGGCATGTATGATATTAACTTAAACGTCACCAATGATATTGGCTGCTCGGAAACTGTAATGAAAAGCATTGAAGTGGCCAATCGAAGTAATTTGCCCAACATATCTAATGTGAACATTTGTAAAAATGAAGAAATCACACTCACCGCATCCAATGCCACTGACTTAGAGTTTTATGCAGATGAAGGTCTAAATAACCTGATTTTCTCAGGAACCGAATTCACAAATCAGTTTGATCAAGACACATCGCTATTCGTCATAAGCACCGACTCGGTATACCATAGCAATCCAAAACAAGTGAATATTAACATAGATGATGTGAAGGCCGATTTCACTTACCATCCAGATACGCTGGATCTCACAACAACCAATTCACTGGCATTACAATCAACTTCCACCGATCAGGTGCTTGACATCTGGTATGCCAATGGTGAACTGCTTTCCACACAACCACAGTTCACTTACAATTATGAAACAAGTGCGCCATTCGAGTTGATGTTAGTAGCAGAAAGTGCAGTTTCGTGCACAGATACGCTGCGTGTTACCATTACTCCTGAGGTAAGCAGTATTCCTGTTTTCGAGAACATCGACATTTGTGCAGATTCATCGGCCATAATAAATCCGGAAGGGCATTTTTTACATTTTTATTCTGATGAATCACTTACTCAATTGCAATATAAAGGGTCTGAAATTCTACTAGCTAATATTGAAAAAGATACCATCATATACATCACTAATAATGCAACTCTCATTGAAAGTGCACCACTAGCAGTAGCCATTAATGTAAGCGACATTGAAGCTCGTTTTACTTCCGGGTTGGCAGT
>NZ_JAVJUY010000359.1:0-20462 GCF_040220315.1 Fulvivirga sp. | reverse complement strand
ATTAACTATGGTTTTTACATTGGTGATGATGTATTAAACTTTATTAGAAACAGGGATGAAAATGTTTCAGGAGATGAAGCGGGCACTTCTTTACGATTGGCAACATTATCCAGACTTTAAGCTATCAGTATGATGTAAAGAATTTAAAAAGCACCACAGATTTTCATTTGACCCGTTTCGATTATCGCATTAATAGTTTCTTTCAGGATAATTTCATTAATGTGATTTCAGATATTCAGGATATTGGGCTACAACAGAAATTCGAATGGACAAATACAGAAAACAGAACCTTTAATTTTGGATTCTCTACCATCTATAGATCAGTAGATCCAAATCTTATTAATTCTGGTGGTGAGATTTCCGAGCTGGTTCCTGAAAGTGAAGGCACCGAAAGAACCGCTACAGAATCCTCTTTATTTGGCGAATGGCAGTTTAAGAAAAACCAATTGCAAGGCATTTTAGGATTAAGGGTATCAGGCGCCTTTCTTGAAAATACAACTTACATTCGGCCAGAACCACGATTAGCCTTACGCTATTCACTGAAAAAAGATCTGGCCATAAAATCTAGCTACACTCGTATGAGTCAGTATATTCATCGTGTTTCCAGCTCTTCATTTGCACTACCGACAGATGTTTGGTATCCGGTAAATAGCAGGGTTAAACCGCAATCAGCAGATCAATTTACATTGGGAATAGTAAAAGCTATTCCCGAGAGTAGCTCTACCCTATCATTAGAAGGGTACTATAAATTGATGAATAATCTGGTGGAATTTAGTGAAGGCACTAACTTAATTCTTAACAATGATTTTGAAGATGCGATTATTCAGGGTGATGGAGAGTCGTACGGGCTGGAATTTCTGGCTAGAAAAGAAACAGGTCGGTTTAAAGGTTGGGTTTCCTACACATTATCATGGACAACCAGACAATTTGATGAGTTAAACCGTGGAGAGAGGTTCAAAGCAAGGTATGATAGGCGACATAATGCCTCTCTGGTTGGCAATTACCAGCTTAGTAAACGCTGGAGTATATCTGCTGTCTGGGAGTTTATTTCCGGAGCAAGGTTCACTCCTATTATTGGTTATTACGGCACCCCCAATTCTGCTGGCACAGGTGTCGACTTGATCCCCCAATTCCCGGATAGAAATTCTGTAAAGCTTGCAGATTCGCATCGTTTGGATATTAGCTTACTATTCAAAAATAGAATCAAGCCTAACCAGCGTTGGCGTGGTGAATGGCAGTTTAGCTTATACAATGTGTACAATCGGGCAACGCCTATTGCAATAGACATCGAATACAATGAAGCAGCCAACACCTACAGCTATGAACAACCAGGATTACTGGGCCTTTTGCCATCCATATCCTACAACTTCACATTTTATAAATGAGTAAATCAATCACATATCAGTTAAGCTCTTTCACCTTTCTGGCATTTAGCCTGATTAGCTGCTTGCCAGACCCTCTACCGGTAAATGATGTGCCTGTAGCAGAAAGTACGGTTGTGGTTGGATCACAGAATCTGCCCGATCAGTTTTTGGTTGTATCACTTACGGAAAATTTCGGGGCATTAACAGCTGGCCCCGATTCTGACCTGGAAGAAATACTCAATGATTTACTGATTACTGGACTCGATGTAAATGTAGAAGTAGAAAATGAAGAATATGCCCTTAACAATAATGGTTTTGGCCTGTACATTGGAGATGATGTGCCAGAAATAACCGGTGCCACATACACGCTAAACTTTATTAGCCCATTTAACCAACGGCCAGTGAAAGCTACAACTCAACTACCAGAATTTGTTGCATTCGACAGTTTGAACGTTTATGTAAATGAAACACCATTCGATACCCTAATAAGTGTTGACATGTGGATACAAGACCCGCCACAGAAAAACTGGTATATGATTAACGTTCAGACATTTAATAATGATTATGACATTCAGGATAGACCGTATGTTGATTTACTCGATGATGATGCGTTCAACGGTACGTTATATAATCATCAGTTTGTAACACCCTTTCAAGATTATATTCCCGGTGACACAGTGTTGATTTCAATGGCGAATATTAGTCAAGAGTATTATAATTTTCTGGAAATAAGAAAAGACAACCGATTTTCGTTATTAGATGGTTTAGGCGAACCTGTAAATTACCCTTCTAATGTTGAAAATGGCACGGGTTTTTTTCATGTGCACAGGTCAGATATTCGGCTTTTTATATTGGTGGAATAAGCTACAAACCGACTCCTTGCGCCATAAGAGTGGCCAATAAAGGAATGATAACCAGGAGTGTTAATTCAACCCGGATGATAAATCGTATTCTTCTAGGTACAATAACGGGTTCATCAGAATGGCCTTTGCCTTGCTTGTAAAAAAACATGGTAGGCCATATTGAAAGTATTCCTACAATGAGAAATAAAATGACTTTAATCCAAAAAATAGGGTTATTGGAATAATAATCAGCAGGCTTTCCAGTACCAAACCAGAGGTACAAACCAGCACCTAATACTATTAGAGCAAACAAACCATAGATACCATCAATCTTAAATACCCTTCTTAAATCAGCTCTTGTCATGTTCTCATGTACCAGCCTGGATTCTGCAAACACCATGGCAAACACCACCATAAAGCTTATAAAGTGAATGTATCTAATAAAAATAAGTTCGTTCATGAAATAATAATGCTATAATTATAAAATTACGGGTTAGGTTGATAGTCTAAAGCCTTCAAATGTTCTATGAAAAATGAGTGCCCCTGATAATTGGCACTTTTAACGGGCTTAATTAATACTTCTTGTGTTTCAGTATTTACACGAATTAGATTCCAGGATGTACTAGCCAACTTATTAAGTTGATCATATTGATAATTCTGAATCTCATCTGATTTTATAGCACCTTTATTTACGGGTATAAATGTTGCCGTTGCAAAAGAAGAGCAGTTGGTCGGTGATACTTGCAGCAGTTCAATCACCTCTTTATTAGTCAGCTGAATTTGGATGGTAGATTTAAATTTTTCTAAACAGCCAATATAGTTGGTAAACCCAAGATTAAAGGCATAGACACTATCTACACAGCTGGTATTACCAAAGAAATTACCCTGATCAAACTCTCCTATGTTCATCCATGTTTTTGTAACTGATGATTTCTTGCCCGTAAATGGATCAATCTTAGTAGTTCTGATTTCAACATTAGATTCTGATGAAGACTTATGGCTTTGGGTGAGAGACCATGTTCCATCCTGGTATAGAATAACTGTATCACCTTTATCTGTGACTGCAATAGTTTGAGAATTAACCGCAAAAACTATCAAAGCAAACACTACCGTGAGAAAATATTGAATTTGCGCTATCATATTGTTAAATTAACATTTAATATTTGGTAATTAAAATATACTGAAAGCAGTAATTTTATATAACATACAACAATGATGAGCAGATTACTTTGTACCATATTTCTGATTCTAATTTCCACTCCATTTTTTGGCCAGGATAGAAGAATCGCTTTAGTTATCGGAAATTCGGATTACGAACAAAGTGGCGTTCTAAAAAATCCGGTAAATGACGCCAACTTGATGGCTCAAACACTACAGGAGTTAGATTTCACTGTTATTAAAAAGCTAAATGCTACTAAATTCGATATGGAAAGTGTTATATATGATTTTAGTCGTAAGCTCAGTGAATATACTGTTGCCTTGTTTTATTATGCAGGGCATGGAATACAAGTAGAAGGAACCAATTATTTATTACCCATTGATGCAAAGCTTAATGATAAGGTAGCTGCAGAGTTTGAGGCCATTGATGTAAGTAAAATTGTATCACAATTTGAACGCTACCCAGATAATATAAATATTGTCATCCTGGATGCATGTCGAAATAACCCGTTCAAAAGTTTTTCAAGAGGAGGCGAATCAGGATTTAAAGCTATACCTGCCCCTAGCGGAACCATCATTGCCTTTGCAACAGGTGAAGGCGCCACTGCTTCTGATGGAACTGGAGGCAATGGTTTGTATACCAGCGCTTTAGCTGAAGAAATGCAAAAACCTCAGAGAATTGAAGATGTTTTTATCAATACACGAATAAAAGTTAGGGATCGGAGTAAAAACCAACAAAGCCCGCAGGAATGGTCACAATTAACTGGAAAGTTCTTTTTTAACAAAGAAGGGTATTCAGAGGCAGAAACTGTTTATGCCAAAAATGATTCAAAAGAGAATGAAGTAAAAGCTACTCCGACCTTGGATAGAGGCCTTCTGCGTTCTGGTGGGCAGAAGGCAAAAGTTCATATTTCTGACTTGCTGGAATTTGGATATAGCATGGAAGAAGTACTGGAATCCGGGGTGCCAAACCGCTATTTACATGGTATTAATTTTCAGGGAGGTATTATTGTTCATATAGATGAAGAAAACCGAACAGGCTTAATTGCTGCTCCTTATGATCAAGCACGTGGTGCAAAAGTGAATTTTGAAGAAGCTAATGAGCTATGTGAATTTTTAGAAATTGATGGCTTTGATGATTGGAAATTGCCTTCAAGGGGCCAATTAACACTTATGTACAAGAATTTAAAAGAGAATGATTATGGCAATTTCACACTCGACAGCTACTGGAGTGGTTCAACTAATGGTTACAATAATGCATGGGGATTCAGCTTCTCAAGCGGAAGTAAATACGATTTTGATAAAACCGGTAAACATTATGTGAGAGCTGTAAGAGTGTTTACTTATTAAATACTATTGATCAATAAGCTTTAAATTGAAATTATAACTATCTTCTTCCACACCAGGTTGATCTACAACGGCAACAATTTGAATGGCTCCTAGTGCTGTGTTTCCTCTACCAACCATATAAACATCCCCTGATTGTACACCCGAAATTCTGGTAAGCTTAAGACCAGACTCATAGGCACTTTTAATGGTTAATGAGTTTGCTGAAGCATAGTTGAATCCATTAAATTCTACAAAGTTTAGTTCTGTAAAACTTTCCCAACTTCTTGAAAGCGTTTCACCGTTCACCAATTCATCACTAGTATCATAAATATCTACAGAAAATGTTAATGTATCCTGCAAATAACCCGGAGCTACTGCATCTAATGAAAAAGCATTTGGTTGGCTGGATGCCAATGAATAAATAACGTGACCTGAAGTTTCGGTTACTAAAGAAGCACCCTTATTGATCAAAAGCCTCCGGGCAATTTCAATCTGATTTTGAGCGCTATTCGTAAAAGTGAATTTTAAAATTGATTCTGTTGAATCAGGATACTGCGGAATGATATAATCCAACACATAATTGATTGAAGGCTGTGAAAAAGTAGAATCAAAGTGTTGTACAACACCAAAAACCAAGTCTCTCGACTCGAGCTTCATGTTTAATGTGGTACCCACATTGGTAGAAGCACTTACATTTAATAATACGCGTTCATTTGCATTAGCTTCAATCGTAGTTTCGTTGGGGTCAACAAAAACTATAATGGGTGATTCTGCATCTGATTCCTCACACCCGCTCAATCCCATAGCTAAGACAGAGGCAATAAAAATCAATAAAATAAGGTTTTTCACAGTAGTATCAGTAAAAATATAAATGCCAGATGTAAAGTTACATCTGGCATTTAGTATTATCAAATATTAAATTTAGTTACTCTCAACCTTGTATTTAAAGGCTTGTATTTCAACAGTTCTTAAAGTTCTGCTACCTAAAAACAGTTTGTGAGTATTTTCATAGTCACTTGAGATTATATAATAAGTTGCATCTGGATATTCATCCACTACTTTGTAGGCAGCTTTCTGCATCTCTGGCTGTAACTTAATATCGTCCGGACCTGTGAACTTCAGTCTTCGAACATCTCTGTAGTTGTAAACTCTATTATTCACAGAATCAATCCTTTTCACAAGCCCAAATAAGTACTCACGCTTACTAATTGATATTTCCGTTTTTCCTAAATAGTCGAAATCACTTAGCTGTACATCTAACCTCACAAAGTCAGGTGTTAAAGATGTAGTCCTTCTCTCGCTAAACGTTAAGTAGTTACTGCAAGAAGAAAGAGTAGCTAATGAAATTAATACTAATATTAATCTTTTCATACAATTCTAATTATCTTCTGAAGTAATAAGAAAGCATAAATCTCAAATCTGCTCCCAATTCAAATTCTTTATATTCTAGCGATTGATACCTTAATTCAGCATCATCAGATAATGTGTAAAACGTTTGGTCAGTTACAACACCACCTACAGATGATTTCGAATTAACTTCATATTGCAAATTACTATGCTTTAAGCCTCTAATTGACGCTTCAACTGCTAAAGCCAGTGGTAAATCAGCTATAAAGGCCTGAACTCCAAAGTTTATATTAAAGCCCCATACAAAAGTACTTTTCGTATATTGGTCGGCAATAAAATCTCCTGTTAATGTGGTTTTCTCTGAAGTAAGGACTTCATTCTTTTCAGCACCAATGATAATTCCTGCACCAGCATATGTATCTAATAAGTTAGTGCTTGAAAAATGATACTGAACACTCGGCATAAAACGGTAGAAAGATTCTTTGTCTATATTATCTTCCTGACCCAAAGTATTTACTAGGTCACCCTGAATTTTTTTACTTTTTTCGTAAATCTGAGAGTTTAATCTCAACTCAAGCTGATCTGTAAGATAATATTTAAAACTCATTAAAGGATATCCTCTTGTATCTAAATCAGAGTCGCTAAACTCATCAATTTCCTGTGCACTAATTCCTAACATAAATCCGAAATCGCCAGCTTCAGGTCTAGTCCCTACTGCAATTCTAGATTCTACATTTTCTCTCTCTAGCAGCTGTCCAAATGATACTGAACTAACTAATGTTGCTGCTGTAAGCAATACTATTTTATATATTTTCATTTTGATAAAGTCTTTGATTAGTTAAATGTGAAACTTCTAACGTTCGTTTTAGTATACCTTCCTGAGTTATCATATACCCTAGCCTCCCATTCAAAAGTGCCTGCTGGGAACCCTCCTAAAGTTACTTCCCATTGTTCTGTATCAGGAATTTGTCCTAAACCAAATGCTCCAAAAGCTGGCAGAAATACTTCAGCACTAAAAACAGCATCCCCATCTTGATCAGTTGCCGTTATGTTAAAAGTAACAGTATCTCCATCTGTTTCACTAAAATTAGCACCATTGGATGGTGTATTTAATGTTGCTCTTGGAATAAAATTATCAGGATCAACCAACGTAACATTTAAGAAAGCACTTCTTGTAGCACCATCTGTATCCGTTGCAGCAACTTCAATAGTAATTATGCCAACAGAATTATCGAATGTATCCCACTCAAAAGAGAATGGGTCATCCGGAGTGGCTGTGTACACAGTACTTCCATCTATAATAAATTCTACACTTTGAAGGTTCGCATCTGAAACAGAAGCGCTTATGGTAACTAATTCTTGTCTTTCAACTTGGTCACCATTATCAACAGCACCAGTTCCATTTCCTCCATTACCTACTAGGGCAGCTGAAACACTTACTTCAGGAGCTGTATTTTCATTAACAGTAATTTCAATTTCGATTTCATCTGTAGCGGTATCGCCATTTCCGTTTGTAGCAGTTACACTCACAATGTGCTTACCTGCAGGAAAATCAACAGTATTAACATTAATTGAATAAGGCTCTTCGTTGATTGTCTCCAGCACACTACCATTCAAAGCAAATGCTACTGAAGTAACACCTGCAGCTACGTTATCCGTAGTGGTAGCTGATAAAACAAAAATCTCACCTTGAACATAAGACGAATCGCCACTCACGGCCAACTCAACCTCCAATACTTCATCAACACCTGTTTTATTTAAATCAGTGTCTTCAGTCCAACTGTTGGTTACAAATTTAGCGGTCTTGTTCAGTGAAGAACTTACACCACTATACCAGCCTTCTGAAAATGGATCTTTAGAAGTCCATTCATCAATTGTAGGAATATAGGCAACAAGACTGTAGGCTGAACCACCAGGGGTTGGAATTGTTATTACTTCTTCATCCTCGTTGGCAACTGCGGCCTGGATATAAAATACTTCGTCCTTGTTATTCAAAGTGAATATGTAAACATCCTCTCCTTCTAATCCTTCAGGAATGTTCGACAGAACGATCGTAATAGTTTTTTCTCCATCCTCAAATTGAGGTGTAATCGTTTCAATACTCTCTTCCGTACAGGAGAATAAGACTACTGCAGAAAGTAAAAATAGTAGAATTTTTTTCATGGTGTGTTTGTTAAATAAAACCAATTATAAATCATAAAATTTATATTTAATGACCAAAGGTAATAATTATTATTAAGTAATGTAATACCTATAATAGGGTATTTATTAAAACGGTTAATTCTGTTATTTAACAGAATTTAGGAATTATTTACATATTCACTTAAATAGTTAATAAAACGATGATGTAAGAGATTATGCGAAAAAGAAGAAAAGTATAGTATCCGTATGTAAGGATGATTCATGAATCATCCTTACATACGTGTTTACTAAAACAAAAAGCTGCCCCTTCTGGGACAGCTTTTGTAATTTGTGGAGTCGGAGAGATTCGAACTCTCGTCCAGAGAAGGCAACTAGCGTAGCTTCTACATGCTTAGTTACTCTTAAGTTTTCGAGACTGGACAAGGCGGCAACAACCTCAGACCAAACCTTAGTTGCAATTAGTTTCGCACATGCATCACAACCCTGCTAGCGCTAGCTCTGCTTATCGACACCCTAAATCAAAAACTGCAAAGCGGAGTTTTTGTAGGATGTGGCAGGGGATCTGTCTTACAGATTACCCAGAATCTCTACTATACTTCGAGATTATGCTGCCATGGCGTAATTAGATTCGCCAATTGTAATAAAGGACTATCTTTCAAGGCTCTCACCCCATGAGCCTGCATGCTTACCCACGTAACCACTCATCCTGTCAAAACCGGTCGACCCCATTTTGATGTATTGCAATTACGCATATTATAGACAAATATAGATGTAAATAAGTTCACTACTAATTCTTATTCAAATTTGATCTAAGGCACATCCTTTTTTAATTTCACACCCGATGAAATTTTCAATTCTACTTCTATTTATTCTTACCGCTCTAACTGCTCATAGTCAAATTTTAAAAGTGGATAAAGGTGAGTTAGATGCCGATTCAGCCAATTACTTTATTGGGAATATCAATATCGATTTTAATATGAATAACAGAAGCTCATCTGCTGATCAGGATATTACTTTTACAGGTTTAAATGGTAAGGCTGATCTTGTTTATATGTCTGATAAACACGCCTACATTTTAATTAACAATATCAATTATTTTAAGTCGACCGGAGGGCCTTTAATAAGTACTGGCTATGCCCACTTTCGTGTGAATTGGCTACGCAAGAAGTCTTTCAGTTATGAATCATTCTCTCAAATTCAATATGATGATGGTCGTAGAATGCCTATGCGCAGATTGTTAGGCTCTGGTATTCGCTGGCAAGTAATGAATACAGATAATTCGCAAATACATTTAGGAACAGGACTAATGTTTGAATATGAGGAATGGATTGATAGTGAAGTGGATGCAACCATTAAAAGAGAAATTTGGAAAAATTCTTCGTATATCGGGTTCGATACTAATATTAATGAACTGGTTACTTTTAATGGTATAGCCTATTTTCAAGGTGGTTTAGATACTGAATCTGATATTTTTAGAAGCAGGTTCAGTGGGGACTTTTCCCTTTCTGTAAACCTCACCAATAACCTTTCATTCAATACAACTTTTTCAGCGCAGTATGAAGATCGACCCATTATTAACATTAATAACTGGGTATATTCACTCACTAATGGTCTGAAGTGGGAATTTTAATAATTTCAATTAAATTGGAGTCAAATGACCTCCAATGGCTGAAGACAAGAAACTCCCTAAGTGGCTGATAAAAACGCAGCATAATAGCTGGGAACCAGAAATATTCATCTCTGGGATTGTCCTGTTTGGGCTAATTCAATTACCAGAGTATCTCAATGAATTTAGGTATTATTTCTCACGAGAAGTTTACGGATTAAGCACAGACGCAGACAACATTGCTGCAGTGCTATCAACAGGAATATATTGGATGATATTTGGACTCATTCTTCATCTATTTGTAAGAGGAATTTGGATTGGACTAGTTGGGTTAAGTTATGTTTTTCCGAAAGGAATTGATCAAAATAAACTCGGATTCCCTGAAAAATATGATAAAATCGTAAGCAGAATACCCTCATTTACTGATCAGATTATTAAGCTTGAAAAGGTAAGTAGCTCCATTTTTAGTATCAATTACCTCATGTTTATGTGTGTATTGAGTGCCTACCTTTTCTTTTTGCTATTGATCTTATTACCCATCTATGGATTTTTTCTCATTACAGATTATGAAATTATAGATATGTTTGATCAAGATGGGATAATTTTCAAAGCTGTAAATGGATATGCCTTCATCGTGATGTTCTTTGGAGGCGTGTATCTATTCGATTTTGTGACAGTAGGTCTGGTAAAAAGAATTAAGTACATCAATGTTGTTTACTACCCAATATACCGATTAATCAGCTTTATTACTTTTAGCAAACTGTATCGGAATATTTACTATCTACTTATCAGCAATTTCAAAAAATGGAAGGTGATTACCTTTTTAGCTGTTTTTGCAGGTATTTCATTGTTTATGATCAGCTTGCATGCTGGGCGCACAACTTTAGGTGGAGAAATTAGTCAGCTGGAATTTTATGATTTGAACTGGCAAAATTCAATCAGTAGCAGTCAATATGACAATATGAATTCTGATAATAAAAATCTATTCACTTCCATTCAAAGTGATATCATCCATGAAAATACTTTGCGACTATTTATTTCATCTCGTGTATCTTTTAAAGATTAGATACGCCAGGTTTGTAATCCAGCTATTGAGGATAAAGAGTCGAGTGAATACAAACTTGAATGTCTAAAGAATTTTTATATCATTTCTATTGATGATTCACTGATCAGTTCGCCACAGTGGTATTTTCATAGACATCCAACATCAAATAACCGTGGGATCATTACTTACCTGGATATTTCAACTCTTAAAAACGGGATGCACAGAGTACAGGTTGATCTAAAAAATTGGACATTCAAAGAATATTCGGGCATCCGGTTTTATCTTGATAGATAAGTATTATAGCCTAATAGGTTTAATCTTTTAACCATTGTTAGTAACTTCGAGCGAATGGAAAAATTTGTTGTATCGGCACGTAAATACAGACCTAAAGGGTTTGATGAAGTTGTAGGTCAAAGTCATATTACTACCACTTTAAAAAACGCAATCGATAACAATCAATTAGCTCAAGCTTTACTTTTTTGTGGCCCTAGAGGTGTGGGAAAAACCACTTGCGCACGTATTCTAGCACGCATGATTAACGACTTTGATGAGTCACATGACGGTAATACCCTTAACATTTTTGAGCTTGATGCTGCTTCCAACAACTCTGTAGATGATATCAGAAATCTGATAGATCAGGTTCGATATCCTCCTCAATATGGAAAATACAAAGTATATATCATAGATGAGGTACATATGCTTTCAACACAGGCATTTAATGCCTTTTTGAAGACATTGGAAGAGCCGCCCCCCTACGCTATTTTTATTCTGGCTACTACAGAAAAGCATAAGATTATACCAACTATTTTATCACGATGTCAAATTTTTGACTTCAACAGAATACAGGTAAACGATATTGCTGATCACTTAAAGCAAATAGCCGATAGAGAAAGTATAAAATACGAAGAAGAGGCACTCCATCTTATATCTCAAAAAGCAGATGGCGCTTTACGTGATGCCTTGTCCATATTTGACTTAATAGTTACTTTTTCTTCAGACAGGAATGTCACTTATCAATCAACAATAAGCAATCTTCATATACTCGATTATGAGTACTATTTTAAGATGGTTGATCATCTTCTTAATGAAGACATGTCTGCCGCCCTGCTTACGTTTGATGATATTTTAAAACAAGGTTTTGATGGCCACAATTTCATTGTAGGTCTTAGCGAGCATTTAAGAAATTTGATGGTGAGCAAAGACAATGCAACCATTCAGTTAATGGAGGTGCCAGATGCAGCTAAAGCCAAATTTGCCGAACAGGCTAACAAATCGTCATTATCATTTTTGCTGTCTGCGTTAACTATCGCCAACAAGTGTGACCTGAGTTATAAAGGAGCTAAGAATCAGCGTTTGCATGTTGAGTTAGCGCTAATGAAACTGGCACATATCAATGCGGCATTAAGTATGGCGAGTTCATCAACTGACGAAGTAAAAAAAAAAGTCTAGCTAGCTCAGATTCAACCTCGGGCTTAGAAGAAACTTCAACAGGAAATGATAACCCAAATCCAGTAGCAGAGACTGCCAAGGAAGTTATTCAGAAAAAAGTTAATTCCACAGATATACCAAAGGTAGAAAAAGTGAAGCCTGAGGTTAAGATTAATGCTCACAAACTTAAATCAACGACCAAAATACCTAAACTCAATAATATCTTAGAAGAAGCCAGAATAGAGGACGAAGAGAAAAAAGCGAATACAACAGATGAAGATGAGCTTTATGGTGAAGATAAATTTACAGAAGAAGAGCTTTTAACCACTTGGAATGACTTTGCAGAAAAGGCAAAAGCCGAAGGTCGGGATTCTGAATATGCCGTGCTAAAGCAAAATGTTCGCCTCGAAAATGAGCATACTATAATCATCACTTTTACTAACTCAGTTAAACTGGTAATTCTCGATAAATTCAGATCGGATTTAATTACTTATCTAAAGACCAAATTAAATAACAGACATATTAAACTTGAAACTGAGTTAAAAGAGGAAGAGCAATCGAAAGTGCCATATACTAATGGTGAAAAGTTTGAGTTTATGTCAGAAAAAAAGCCTATTCTCAAAGAGCTGAAGAATAGGCTAGGGTTAGATCCTGATTTTTAGAGTAGAAAAAATAATGTCATGCTGAGGAACGAAGCATCTTGCTACGTTAAGTAGTCAAAATATCTAAGTAAGATCCCTCCAATGTCAGGGATGACTATAATTATTAATAAGTGCTACTCTTCTTTCTTCTTCTCCCCAAAGTTAAAAGTAACTCCAATATTTAATACGTTTCTTAGTTGCAGCCTTGGACCCACCTTTCCATCTTCATCTTCTATGTCTACGTCATGATCGTAAATAGCCTGTAAAGCAAAATTAGTTGTGATAAACTCGTTCACTTTGAAGTTTAAAAACAGGTCTAAATTTACATCGATATGTTCTGGCTCTTCATAGGCAGCAAATAGTAATAAACTGGATTTTAGATTTACATTTTTCATTATCTCCTTTTGAAAAAGCGAACTCACACTCCACCCCGCCTGAGATCTAATATTGTCGCCCGGGTCAACACCATACGCTCCAACATCCGCTAAATCATCATCTAGTACAAAAGTGATTTTATTCATTAAAGGAGAAATCGTTGCAGAAAAAGCGTCATTAGGCTTATAGGAAGCGCCAATGTATGGTGAAAGATAACCAGGCGCCATAAATGTGGATATTAATGTATCTGTTCCATCGGCCGCGCCAGCATAATTAAAACCATCATCAAATTGGGTTCTAAAATCTATACCACCGGATAATTGCCAATTTTTAGATAAATAGCGGCCATATTGGCTTGTTACAATAAGTACATCGTTGTTTTTTCTTGAACCGGAATCGCCAATTTTTACCAAGCCATAACCTGCTTGAAGAGAATTAAACCATGTATGGCTTCTTCTTCTTTTGTTGGCAAATAAATTCACTTCTGAGCCATAGGCAACGGCATTTTCGCCTCCACCGGCCCAATTATCTACTCCTACTTGCTGAAAGAAAAATCCAACATTTCCACCATTAGTCCAAGCTGAATCTTTAGGAATTGGAACGGGCTGATCATCTTGCGCATGAAGATTTGTGCAGATAGCTAATACCAAAAAAGTTAATAAGGATTGAAAAGTGCTTCTTAACTGATTCATAATTTATGTTCTATGAATGAAACTAAATAATGAACCAAAAATACTATAAATTGTTTACCTTGACTTCTTCTAGTGCAGTTTCTGTCAGCGGTTTTGTAATAAATTTAATCACGTGATTGTTGTTCACGATTTTATCGATATCACGCTTATTATCAGAGCTGGAAAGAATGATAACCTTACACTTATCTTTTATCGTATCGTTGAGTTTCTCGAACTCGTATAAAAAAACAAAACCGTCTACAATTGGCATATTAATATCTAAAAAAATCAGATTAGGAAGGTCCTCAGTTTTATCCTGATTTTCCCTTAAGTAATCAAGAGCACTTTTTCCTGAATTCTTAACTTCTACCCTATTTGCAAATTTTGTTATTTCAATGATTCTCTTACTGATGAAGTTATCCGTGTCATTATCATCAACAAGCATCACTAAATCTATCGGCTTAGAATTCGTCAACGTATTAATATTTTATGTTCTACTAATTTATAGGTCTGATTCACCAAAGTAACTTCAAACTTCTTTAAAATTTGATTGTAGTTCCCCACAATTAATAACTTTTTTTTTAATGTTCAAAAGATATATTGGCAAGTTTTCTACGAGTATACTAAAATTTAGCGATTTACTGTTAATTAAAGCGCATATTCTAGTTTTCATTTTCAGTTATCTGAACCTTCAATTTTTCACCGTAGCTAATATTAAAGTCCTCCTTGTTGTTCCACTTCATAATATCTTGAACACTAACGTTATACATTTTAGCTATCTTATACAATGTATCTCCCTCCTGCACTTCGTGCTCAATGATTTTGCCAGATGTTAATGAGGCTGAATCTGCAGTTGATGCCGGCTCAATTACATCTACTGGGCTATCCTTAACATACACTTCTAGCTTCTGACCAACACTTAATTTATCCGAGATAGACAGGTTATTCCAATCTAATATATCAAATACAGATACATCATAAATTTTAGAGATTGCATAGTAGGTTTGGCCCAATTGCACTTCATGGATTTTTAAAAAGCCCCTCTCGGCTTTTTCGCTATCTGCATCAGTTTCTTCTTCTTCATTTTCTTCCTTCACATCTTCAATTTCTACGCTTGTTGTGTCGGCCTTAATAATTTGAACCATTAAACTTGCTGAATCAGGCGGGGTGATATGTACAGAATCCACAGGTTCATTTTCTTTTTTCAAATCCTCGTCATCAATAACAACCTCTTGTTTTTCTGTCGCCAATGGTTGTTCCATTTCTTTTTTTTCAGGCTCGACAACCTCACGATATTCGATCGGAATATTTGCAGGTCTGATAAACCGAAGCCATAGTACTCTCCCAGGTGTAATTTGGGTATCATCTTTTATGCGATTCTTCACCTTGAGTTTCTTTAGTTTGATCCCAAATTTTTGAGAGACTGACCATAACGTTTCATCCGGTTGTAGCACATGATAATACGCCTGAGCTTTACTCCTTTTTTTCTTCATATAATAGACCTGACCCGGTATGAGCTTTCCATCAATACCTAAATCGTTATACTTAAGAAATTTACTCAATGAAATATCCGCCTTTTTCGCTAGTGCTGGGATATTATCATTCAAACCGGCAACAATTCCTGGCAGGCCATTGATTTCTACTATTTTGCCCCCCCTTGCTTCAATAGCATCTTCAATACGTGGAAATTCCCCTGGCTCATCAAATGTATATTCTACTTCATGCTGAGTTTCCTGCTTTTTCTCTGGTACGATTGCTGCCACTGGTGAAGGTGTATTTAAACCCACTTTTGGAAGGATGACAGCATAGGGCTTATCATCTGGTATTCGGCCTTTAATAAGCCACTTATTATACTTTTCAACTTCTTCTATATCCAACCCGCTTTCATTGGCAATTTCTTTCAATGATTTGCCTGCACCATCATAATACTCACTTACGATTACTTCGCCTGGTTGATCAGTGGAACCTTCAAATGCTATTTTATGAGCCAGGTATTTTTTTACATACCAATATGTTTTTTTGGTAACAGTCATAGACTTGGCACCTTCATGATTTGTAAGTACTTTCATCGCACCACCGGCACCCATTTGGTAGGCTTGTAAAGCATGGAGCCAGTTATCAAAGAACTTATTATTGTTGTGCATATACTTGGCTGCTCCGCGAGTAGAAGCTACAATATTTTTTCGTTCATCTACCTGTTTATCTACCCTCATTCCCACTTCCACAGCGGTAAAGTCTTTGAATTGCCAATAACCAACGGCATTAGAGCTGGAAACGGCATCTGAGATTAACGCACTTTCCTGAAGACATAAATATTTAAAATCATCAGGCAGGCCTTCCTCTCTAAAAATGCGCTCGATAATAGGAAAGTATGTTCTTGCTCGTTCTGCCTTAATTTCAAAATATTTGGGACTTGCGGTTAGCGCATCAACATCTTTTTGAATTTCTTCCCTGGCATCATCCATTATTCTAAGTTTGATGCCTGCGAATTCCATTCTAGTAGGAACTTGCTTTTGTTGTGCTTTGGAATAGTAGCCAGCCAATAAAAGGCAGCTCAAAAAAAGTATTCTCATTTTTTTCTTAATATCATCAAGCCATCACGAATAGGTAAAAGTATATTTTCTACCCGATTATCAGAATGCACCTTTTTATTAAATTCTATTAACGCTTGGGTGTCTGTATCATTGCTTTTCACCTTCGCTACCACCTTACCACTCCATAGTACATTATCAGCAATAATATAACCACCGCTATTCACGTTATCGATGACAAGGTCATAATAATTAGTGTAATTATCTTTATCTGCATCAATAAAAACCAAGTCCCATGTATAATCCAGTTCAGGAATAATATCTAAGGCATTGCCAAATTTCTGAATGATTTTATCGTCAAAGCCCGCCTTTTTTACATACTTACTTACAATCGACTCAAGCTCTTCATTAATATCAATTGTAATGAGTTTACCATCTGGCTGTAGCCCTTCCGCCATACAAATAGCTGAATAACCAGTGTATGTTCCTACTTCTAAAATATACTTTGGCGAAATCATTTTAGAAAACATGCTCAATACTCTGCCTTGTAGGTGGCCAGATAGCATTCTTGGTTTCAGAACTTTAAGATGAGTTTCTCTATTGAGTTCTTTTAATACAACAGGCTCTTCATCCGTATGTTTTTCAGCGTACACCTGAATTTTAGTGTCTATAAACTCCATATTAATTAGGGGTGAAGGTTAGTGTGCTTAAATCTTTTTGCTGAAACATTTCATTTGCTAATTCCTGAAGGTCTTCGGCTGAAACGCTCTTTATTTTTTTAAATATAGTTTCTAAACTATCAATCTTATTTAAGTCGAGTATGCTTTTGCCCATCATTAGCATAAAGCTCGTATTGTTTTCTTCTGCCATAGCAAGTTGCCCCATTAACTGCTCTTTGGCCGTGTGTAATTGCAATGTACCCAATGGTTTTTCTCTCAGCTTTTTTAGCTCCTTATGTACAAGGTCAATACCTCTATTCAACTGTTTTGGCTCAGTTCCAAAGAAGATGCCGAATAAGCCGGTATCAGTATATGATTGATAGACAGCATCTATGGAATAAACAAAGCCATATTTTTCTCTTAGTGCCAGATTAAGTCTGGAGTTCATTCCCGGCCCACCAAGAATATTAGTGAGCATAAAAAATGGAAGTCTATTATCGGAACCAATTGGATAAGCATCTCGACCTATGGCACAATGAGATTGGGTGATATTTCTGTTGATGCCTATCAGCTTAGACTGATAATTGGTAAAAGGAACCCTTTCTTTATTGGCACTGAACGATGGAATGTGACTTAAATATTTATCAGCGAGCTTTACTACCTTTTTAAAAGGCATATTTCCCACAGAGCAAAAAACGAGCTTTTCGGTATTGATATGTTCTTTGATAAACCGTTTAAAGTCAGCTCGGCTAAAAGAACGGACACTTTCTTGAGTTCCTAAAATATTCATCCCCAAAGGGTGATCAGCAAATACCACTTTATCAAACTCATCCTGGATGGCATCATCAGGTGCATCGTAATACATGGCCATTTCCTCCAAAATAACATTACGCTCTTTTTCTATTTGTTTCTCAGGAAAAATTGAGTCGAAAGTGATGTCTGTAAGTAACTCAAAGGCTTTTTCGAAATAAGAATCTAACGTTGATGCGTAGAAAGCTATTTTTTCTTTGGTAGTATAGGCGTTAAGCTCACCACCTACAGAATCAATTCTATTAAGAATGTGAAAAGCCTTTCTTTTGGTGGTTCCTTTAAAGGCCATGTGTTCCCAAAAATGGGCTATGCCTTGATTTAGCTCATCCTCATCCCTGCTACCAATATCCAGCATAAAGCCGCAATGTGCAATCTTTGTTGATGTAACTTGTTTGTGTAATAAGCGGATGCCGTTTGGCATCGTGTGCATTTCGAATTCCTTCATACCTAACCCTGTGGTGTGCAAAGTTATAATAATTTAAGCTTTGTGTGGTGTATTCCGCTAACGAACATAACTGACCGAATGCGTTCATCCCCCAATTTGAAAATCTGCTTAAAATAAGTGTTTTGGAGCATTTTCTTTGGCACAGGTATTGTTTTAGCATTGGTGTAATTAACCGTGATAGTATGGAAACTGTTGAAACCACCTTTGTGCTTACTTATAGTGATGAGCAATACGAACGCGCCCGCGAATATGTAGAAGATATGAAAAAGCACCCAAGAAGAGTGTTTTGGGTGGGTAAGAAAGGTAAAAGTGATGAGGAGCTAATCATCTCTCACATTGCGCACAGAATCTTAAGCGGTTTTTATAATAATTACGATCCTTCTATAGCAAGAACCCAGATACGAGATATGAAAAACCAGAAGGCTTCTTAAATTCTATCAAGTACTTTTCTGATTAATGAATCGATAATTTTATTGGGATTTTTAGAGAATTTACCCTTGATGCGGTTGGCAATTATCGCATTCACACTTAATACTTCGTGACCTAGCATTCTCCCCAACGCATAATATCCGGCTGTTTCCATCTCAAAATTTGTAAGCCAAAAATCATCTTTGTGATAATAGTTCAGTGTTTCTAAAAGATCTTTGTTTTTAAGTGGCAAGCGTAATTCGCGACCTTGTGGTGCATAAAAACCCGGGCATGTTACTGTATTGCCAATCACCATATTTTCTCCAATTTGCTCTTTGAGCATTTCTGAACCCCTTACTACATAGGGTGTAAATGGTAATTTAGTCTGCTCTTTCAGTTCTTCAGCAACAGATTTTTCAAAATTATCCTGTGGTAGTTCATAAAAGCACATCAACGTATCTAAACCAACAGCATAGTCAGACACTAAATGTGTACCAAGGGCAATATCCTCCTGCATGGCACCAGAAGTGCCTATTCTAATAATCTTGAGCTTCTTTTTTCTTTGTTTGGGTTCCCTCTTTTTTAGGTCGATATTGACAAGTGCGTCTAGTTCAGTCATGAAAATCTCTACATTATCTGTGCCCATACCGGTGCTCATGACAGTAATTTTCTTGCCTTTATATTTTCCTACGTGCGTAATGAACTCACGCCTGTTCATTTCAAAGTCAATATCATCGAAATACTGACTGACCATGTACACGCGGCTGGGATCACCAACGGTGAGAATTGTATCTGAAATATGCGATGGCTTTAAGTTTAAATGATAAACGCTACCATCTTTATTAAGAATCAGTTCCGATTCTGGAATTTTACCCATAGCACTAATTAAGTGCGATAAGATAGGTATTTATGAATCAAATTGAAATTGAATGTATGTTAATTAAGCATTAAATTAACTTTTTATTTCTGCAGCTGGGTTTCCAAAAAACGTTTTTCCGGCAGGAACATCCGCAATAACTACCGAACCCGCACCAATTCTAGCTCCCTTACCAACTTTTACACCAGAAACGATGGTTACACCTGAGCCAATAAAAACCTCATCTTCAATTTTAGCTTCTGCATTAATTACACTCCCGGCACCAACCTGCACAAGATCTCCTAGTTCTGCTGAATAATCTATTGTGGCGTTGCTGTGGATAATACAATGACTGCCAACTTTAGCATTTGCCGCAATAATAACACCCGCATTAATAAAATTGCCATGTTCTATATGCACAGAATCTTCTACATAGGCTTTTTGATGAATGGCATTCATGGGCATTACCTTTCTGCGTTTGTTCAACATCTCCACGGTTGCCTTTCTTACTTTGTTATTATCAAATGCCACAAAAGCTTCGCATTTCTGGCCGATAAATTTCAAAAACCCATCATCATCTGTTGCACCTAGAATGGCTACCTCTCCTATTGTTTGATTATGAAGTTTTACATCATCGTCTAAAAACCCATAAATAACCACCCCATTACTTTCAAGAACAGCCATGGCTGCTTTACCCAATTCATTCGCGCCAAATATGATTACCGGATTTTCCATTCGCTCAATTTTTTTTGCAAAGCTAATGTTTATGTCTCCTCTGCCAAAGAGTATTGAATTTGAGTTTGTT
>NZ_JAVJUY010000358.1:0-10823 GCF_040220315.1 Fulvivirga sp. | reverse complement strand
GTATTTTGGTACTGAGCGTGCTTCAGCAATAGCAAGAGAGGTAGTTCTATACTTAAGGCGCGGTGAGGGTGACCCTCAATTGAGTATTTTTCTTCAGTATCGTAATCATCTGGAAGACAGGATTCATACCATCCAGGAGTGGTTGATACACCATTTTAATGAAAAGAATAATATAGAAAGTTTGGCAGAGAAGGTGTTTATGAGTCCTCGTAATCTTGTGAGATTGTTCAAAAGAACAACCGGAATTACCATAGGGCAGTACATTGATAAATTGCGTTTAGAACATGCGTCTAAACTCCTTTCAGATAACTATAAGATTGAATATGTTTCTCAGGCTTGCGGGTTTAACAGTTCTGATCAATTGAGACACCTTTTTAAAAAATATAAATTCAGTTTGCCTTCTGAATTCAAAAGCAGATGAGCCTCTAATCTATATGTATTAGGAATATAAAAAATTGTCCTAATTCCATGTGAATCTGTCCTTTTAAATAAGATTGAGAAGATAAACCTTTGGGTTCGAAAATTCAAAAAGTCATGAAAAACATATTAAGAGGCATCGTATTTATAATATTATTTGTTATGTCAATTACAGCTAGTTGTCAGGTTGATTCAGAAAATGAAGAATTTGCATATTACTGTCCTATGTGCCAGAGTAGGTGTGATGAAAATGAATTTGACAAACCTGGTGTTTGTGAGCCATGCGGTATGGCTCTAGTAAAGCAATCAAAAAAGGAAAGGAAAAAACTAATGATTGAAAACTCTCAACGGCCCTCAATTGCTTTTTATTTGCAAAATGGTATTGAAGTTTTAGATTTTGCAGGACCATTAGAAGTTTTTACATATGCTGGTTTTCAGGTATTTACAGTTTCAAAAACTACAGATCCTATTCTTTCTCAAGGTGTTTTAAATGTTATTCCTGATTATGACATAACCAATGCTCCTCAAGCAGATATTTTAGCATTTTTTGGTGGTAACCCTGGTGTAGCACTTCAAGATAAAGAAGTAATGAAATGGATAAAGGATCAGGAGAGCGAAGTTGA
Organism: Fulvivirga sp.; assembly: GCF_040220315.1. Classification (GTDB taxonomy): domain Bacteria; phylum Bacteroidota; class Bacteroidia; order Cytophagales; family Cyclobacteriaceae; genus Fulvivirga. The sequence continues at coordinate 9,783 of NZ_JAVJUY010000358.1, read as the reverse complement.
TTATTTCTTTTCAGTTTGCACAGGAGCTTTTATTCTGGGGCAGGCTGGTTTATTGGATGATCAGACTGTTACAACATTTCATATGGCAATTGAGAACTTGCAAAAGTCGTTCCCTAAAGCTAAAGTGTTATCAAACGTTAGATATGTCGATAATGGGAGGGTCATTACCACAGCAGGTATTTCAGCTGGAATTGATGGAGCCCTGCATTTAGTTGCTAAAATAATGGGTGCAGAGGTAGCTACCCGCACGGTGGATTATATGGAATATGATAAGTGGGTGGCAAATGAAGGGTTGATTATGGATTCTGAGCAGCCCAAAGAAACTAAAGTTGATAGTAATCATTAGTGAGGATTCTGTTGTACGCTTCGATCTTGACCTTTGCCATAGAGAAATAGTTTGATAAGCTCTTCTAATACTATACTTGGATTGATATTTAGCAAGTTTATTCCTTTAATACATTGTCTTATATTGAAGTTAGAGGAACAGCATAGAATAATTAAATCCATCCAAAAAGGTAATAGAGATGATTTTGGTATTCTTTATAAAGAATATTTTCAGAGAATCTTTAATTACTTGTTCAAAAGAGTTCTTGATTTTGACCTAGCGAGAGATATAACTTCTGAAGTATTTATAAAAGCATTTCTTGCAATACAGAGATATCAATGGAGAGGTATTGATTTTATAATATGGCTACATAGGATAGCATACAATGAAATCATGATGTACTCCAGAAATCAGGAACAATTCAGAAAGTATAAGTTTTTAATTCAGTGCACCCCTGTTAATAAGGCTTCACTTGAAGAAGAAAAAATTGAAATCGAAACACAGATTTTGAACGATAAGAGGGTGAATCTGTTGATTCAATCAATTAATAAGTTGCCCAGGAAATATCAAGAACCTATAGCACTGAAATATTACGAAGGATTAACAATAAAGGAGATTGCAATTGTATTATCAAAAAAAGAGGGCACAGTTAAGTCTTTAATAAGCAGAGGAATCGAAAAAGTGAGAAAAAATGCAACCATTTAAATAATGGTGCATTAAAATAGATAAAGATAAAAGCATGAATGAACAAGAATTTGAGAAATCATTGAATGATCTTAAAAATGTTAATGCTAATTTAAAGACGCACCAAAAATATTTGATGTATCCAATATTGAAAGCCAGATCTACGAGCTGGATTGGCTTTATTTTAATATGTGTGCCAGTATTATTTTTATTGGGGGTAGTGCTTAAGGAGTATCTTGATATTGAGTTTGCACCATTCACCGGGCTTTACTGGCTGATTACTGAAAAACTACCTGATTCAGACTCTTCCATAATATCATGGTTAGTAAGGTCTTTATTACTATTGGGCCCATTTATAGTTCTTCTAATTAACTTGTTGGCTATAACCACGATATTTTACGATAAAGATACCAACCAGATTTATTGCAGTATTGAGCTAAAATGGCTCAATTTAATACTGATTCTTTTATCTATTCTAATTATTTTAACATTTATTGGATATCTAATTTTTGAAAATATTCAGTAAGAATTGCAACGTATTCCTCTCAAGTGCATTTAAGAATAAAAAAGAATAGGTAAATGCACAAATTTTTTACGATCCTCGTCATTGCAGTGTTTGGTAATGTTTATTTAAAGCCACTTCCTGCTGAAAATCGACTAGACAATTATGACAGTTTGCGAAAGTCAATAACGAAACTGGTTGAAGAATCTGTCTCGGACTATATAGAAAAATCAACTTATCCAAGTGCCAATGTGTCCATAGTAATTGGTGATTCTCTAATACTCTCTGAAGGTTATGGCTGGGAAGATGAAACAAGAACTGTTCAAGTCAAATCTTCCACTGTATTCAATATTGCGTCTGTTTCTAAAGTATTTGTTTCTGTGGCTATTATGCAATTGGTGGAAGATGGTAAAATTAAACTTCATGAACCGGTCAATAAATATTTTACTAATATTCAGCTTGATTCAGACAGTGTAACTGTTTGGAACCTTATCACGCATACGAGTGGACTAGATGTCATGATGAATGATACTCAACCTACCACTCAGCCATTAATGTCTATGGAGGATTATTTCAGAAAAAATTTGTCTGAAATAGTTTTCAAACCAGGAGATCAAATTAATTATTCTAATCATGGTATGGCACTAGCTGGTCATTTGGTAGAAGTAATATCAGGCTTAGATTTCGCTAGCTATGTAGATAAACATATTTTCAAACCTTTAAATATGGAAAATAGCACCTTTGATCAACCGATACCGGATAAGATTTGCAACAGGTTTAAAGATGAAAGGTTTGATCAGAATGAATGGGTAATACCCTATCCTTCAGCTACGATGGTAAGCAGTGCTGCAGATATGTCAAAATTCATGTCCATGCTTCTCACAAATTCAAACAATCAAGTTTTATCTAAAGATTCAAAGAGTAAACTACTATCCCGTCAATATTCACCGACAATTGGTATGCCTGGGTTAGGATTAAGTTTTTTTGAATCAGAGATAAATGGATATCAGGTGTTTTATCATACTGGCTCTAAAGATCACTTTGCAATCATTGCTTTAGTACCTGAAATCAACTTAGGCATTTTTGCAGCATTGGAGGCGGATCATGGAGGAAGTGAGTTAAGACAAAAGCTAGTAAACAATATTATTCGCAAGTGTTTTCCAAAGCTGGATACACAGTTTACAGAAGAATTTCAAGCTACTAGTCCATCGGAGAACCTTCACGAATATGAAGGGGATTATCGATTTAATCTTATTCCACAAAATAATATCAGAAAATTAACAGGTCTTATTTCAGATTTAACTATTGAATTAGGTATAGATGGTTTCCTAATAGCAGATGGAACTCAAGAAATCAGACAATTTGATAAAGACATGTTTCGAACGTCAGATGGCTCTTATCTATATTTTAGGCGAGATGCAGATGACAAAATTGAAAACCTGTTTGTAAATAGTCCCCTTCATGATTCGGTTAGTTTGAGAAAATTGAATTGGTGGGAATACAGCCATTTTCATATTATTATAATTGCATCAGCTATATTATTAATTGTAATTTCTTGCATTCGATTAGTATTTCTTCTAATCAAGAATCTAATTTATAAGACTGGCTTATATCATAGTAAACATGAGCAAATATTGTGGGTAACGCACACGCTAACTTTACTTTCTTTTATTCTGATTCCAGCAACCATATTTGTAATGATAATGAATACGGAATCAAGAACTGATTATCGACTTAGTCAAATAATATCTTTAGTCCAGGTAGAAATATATATTACATTTTTTTTTGTTTTGCTTTGCTTAACTAAGATCTATCAAATTTGGGTTAAGAAGCTCTTTGAAAAAACATCTAGAATTTATTATGCTATATTTTATCTCATAATGATTCCATTCATTTGGAGTCTGATTTATTGGAATGTTCTGTTTTAAAAATTCTTAATGTTGATCTGCATTTAAATCAGTAAATCCTGGACCATTCTATTTTCGAGGTTTAATATCTATCAACTAAATAGTTAGTTCTAAAATATGTTAAACAACCTTACTTGTCTCAATTACAATCATATTAGTGGGCATAACCAACATATTTAAGCATGAGAATTCTCAGTATAATTTACATTGTAACAACTTTACATTTTTCAATAATCAGTTCTACAGCAGCTCAACCTTCGACTAAGAATCTAAAGGTTGAAATACAAAATCTAGTATCTGATTATTACAATTCACAAAATTACCATGGTTCTATTTTAGTTGCGAATTCAGACGGTATCATTTATCAAGCTGGATTTGGAAATGCCAATGAATCCTCAAAGAATAATGTTCAAACTGTTTACAAAATTGGATCCCTTACAAAAGCTTTTACAGCAACAATTATTTTAAAATTAGAAGAAGAAGGTTTAATAGACTTAGAGGCTACATTGGACTCCTATCTAGATGAGTTTGAAACTGATAACGTCTCTAAAATTAAGGTGAAACATCTGCTGAATTTTAGTAGTGGTTTGCAGAATTACACCATGAATCAAGATATTGTAGCACTTCATTCTAGAGGAGCAGCACCAAAACAACTAGTGTCTTCTTTTATCGGCCAGGAGTTGCTTTTCGAACCAGGAACCAAAAGGGCCTATTGTAATGCTGGATATACGTTATTGGGTTACCTGGCTGAGAAGATAACCGGAGATTCTTATGCTACACTCTTAAGGGAATATATTTTTAAGCCTTTAAATATGACAAATAGCTACTATTTGAATTCCGATAGTGAAACAGAGTCTTATAATGCAAGTGGCGATAAGCAACAGGTTTACCAAATACACTTATCTATTCCATTTGCGGCAGGAGCTATTGAGTCAACTGTGGAAGATCTGTATGTTTTTTACCAAGCCTTGTTTAATGGCGAACTTTTGAGTGAGAACGCAATACAAAATATTCAAAAAATAAATGACCACGGTTATTCCTGTGGCTGGTTTTTTAAAGATACTGATGAATTTACCGTAGTCAATCAGGGAGGCAAAGTGCCAGGTTTTCATTCTCGTGTATCCGCAGTAGTAAAGGACGGAATCTATATCATCTCATTAAATAACATTTCTCAAGCTAAACTGAGAGAGTTGCACATTGAAATCTTATCAATACTAGGATACAACCTTTAGCAAATACGTTTTATTTAATACTAAATTTAATCTTGCCTGATTGATTTAATTGGGCTTTCATTTGCCGCCTTATAACATTGTTGTCCAATTGTAAGCAGTGCAATTGCTAATCCAACCAGCATGGCATAAAGAAGAGATTCCCAACTAAATCCAATGTTGTATGCAAAACCTTCAAGCCAAGTTTTGGTTAAATAAAATGCTATTGGTATTGCTACTACCATTCCAATAATTACAGGTTTTAAAAAATACTTTGTTATTAGCAATGTAACGCTTGACGTTGAAGCCCCTAACACTTTTCGTATAGATACTGACTTTCTAAGATGTTGCAATGTGAAAGAAGTTAAGCCAAATAAGCCTAGACAAGAAATTATGATTGCCAATCCTGAAAATAGCCCAAACATTTCACTTAGTTTTTGTTCTTGATCATACATTCCTTCAAAGGTGCTATCCAAAAATTGAAAATTAAATTCATGTTGCGGTACAAGCTCATCCCATGTATTTCTTACTGATTCTATAGTTGAACCGATATGATTTGAGTTTATCTTAATTGCCATGAAGCGACTTTCATATTCTGGTGATAAATACATAATTAATGGGTCTATTTCATTATTTAAGTGTTTGAAATGAAAGTCTTGTACAACCCCGACAACTACACCTGGAGATTCCCCTCTAGTTTGTAGATTCATTTGTTTACCTATGGCCTCTTCGAGCCTCCATCCAAAATGCCTTAACGCTTTTTCGTTAATCACAAATTCATTTCTATACTGCTGAGTGCCTTGTTGAAAATATCTTCCCACAAGTAACTTTAAATCGAGAGTTTCTATCAAATCTTCATCGGCACTAAACAAATAAAAGTTTTCGCCCCTATCTGTTTCAGCTCCCTCATACCACACATTACTTGTGTTATTCATATTGCCAGGTAGCTCATTCAATCTTGTTATTGATTCGACACCGGCAAGTGTCTGTAACTTATTTTTGACCATTAAGTCTCCAATACTGTCATTAGGCAAATCAATTACAAGTACTTGATCACGGTTAAAGCCAAGATCCTTATTGGTCATATAATCGAACTGAGAGTACACAGTATAGGTTCCAACCATAATTATAAATGCAATAGCAAACTGAATAACTACGAGTGCTTTTCGAAACACTTGACCTTTAGAAATGCCTGTGGCGCTTCCTTTTAGAACTTTTGCCGGATCAAAAGAAGAAATAAAGAACGCAGGGTATAAACCAGCTAAAATTCCCGTCATTAGACTGACTAATATGAAGGTTAACCCAATTGTAGGATTATCAATTGGATTGATTGAGAGTTGTTTACCTATAAAATCATTAAAGCTTGGTAGTAACAGCACTATTAATCCAATTGAAATTAAAAAAGCTACTAGGCTGATTAAGATAGACTCTCCCAGGTATTGTGTGATCAATTGCAATTTACTACTACCAATTGCCTTGCGTATACCTACTTCCTTCGCACGCTTTAAAGATTGAGCGGTTGAAAGATTAACGAAATTAATGCATGCTATTAGCAATATAAAAATGGCAATCGATGAAAATATGTAGATGCTTTTATAACTTCCATTAGGCTCTAATTCTAGGCCTCTGTCAGATGTTAAGTGTATTGATGTAAGTGGTTGAAAAATAATGTGATTTTTATAATCGTCATCTGTAAGTTCAAAGTGCTCATCCAGAAATAAGGATACTTTACGTCCAAAAGATGTTGGGTCAATTTCTGCATTCATTTTAAAATAAGTGTAATGACTTGTTAAAAAACCAAAGGCATTATCAAAATCAGGTCTCATTGGCGGAAAACTTAAAGATGAGACCATCACATCCATATGGACGTGAGAATTTGAGGGGAGAGGCTCAAAGATTCCGGTAACCTTAAATGGCACAGGTTGACGCGAGGTAATTAAATATTTACCTATTGGGTCTTCATCACCAAAAAATGCTTTACTTCTTTCTGGTGTTAAAACAATTGAATGAGACTTGGTTAAGGCAGTTTTTGGATCTCCTTTTATTAACTTAATATCTAAAATATCGAATACTGTAGAGTCTGCGAAGAATAACTTTTGCTTTATCCTAGTATCTGAATTTTCATTAATCAGTATTGCTTCAATCGGTTTTATTCGAGTATAATTTTCAATTTCCGGAAATGATTCTGTAGCTAATGCTCCCAGGCCAAATGTTGAAATTGCCCAATTGTTCGCCTCTAAATCAACAGCAGCTCTATAAATCAAATCAGCATTCCGATTGAATTTATCGTAGCTTAATTCAAAAAGTACATACATTGAAATGAGAAGGCTACAGGTCATCCCAATGGCTAAGCCGGTAATATTTATAATTGAGAAGGATTTATTCCTTAGTAGGTTCCTAAAAGCTGTAATTAGATAATTTTTTATCATAGCTTGATGTGTTCTATTTTAATTATCATAAGAATAATGTTTATTAAAACAGAACTGGTTCTAAAACATAAATCAGAACCTGATATAACATTTCCGAATTCTAATGCAGATAGAAAGTTTCAATTAGAAAGCATCTTAACTGTATTCAAAAGATAAGTTTCAAAACTGATTCTAGAACCATGATACAACTATTAAATGTGATATTGAACTACATTTAAAATTGTACTTATGAAAAACTTAATTTTTGTTGTCATCCTCTTATTTATTGCTTCAAGTGTTTACAGTCAAGCTGACGCTGTACGTAAGACATACCCAGAATCATTTATGGAAGTTGTTAAAACTCATAATGAGGAAGGGCTAAATAATCTTTATACTGATTTAGACGCAAATCTTTATGTAACTAGAAAATATAAAGACGGAGCTAAGTTATTATTCAAAGCAACCTCTTCCGGATGGGCTGAAACGGTTGGTATTAACCCTAATCCATATGAATTGAGGATTTCTCAATTCAATGTTGACATATTAGGAAATATTGCTATCTCTAATGCAAGGTTTGACGAGTATGATGATCATAAACATGGTCAAGATGGCTATGATTTATTTACATACTTCAAAACAAAAGATGGATGGAAAATTAATCATATGAATGTTTCAATAGCATTTGATTTCGATGATATAGAAGAAAAAATTGAGAATACTGTTGATCAGGAAAAGCTTATAGAGTTAAATAAGAACATTCTTTCTTCATTGGAGTCAGCTTCAATCAATGAATCTTGTTTAATTGATTCGAATTGGAGAGCTGATATAGGTTTGTACAAATCTGGAAATTTGACTAGCCTTAAACACCTAAATAAAACTGAATTTCTCGATTTTTTAAAGTCTAACTTCAATGGAAAAATTAAAATTATAACATCAAAGTTGAGTTCTGTTGATGGATATTTAGGCTATACTACGGCAAAATTTTTGGATCCAAAAACTAAAAAGGAAAGTCCACTTATTATCACGTACATTAATTACGAAGGCAATTGGTATTGGACTTCGTTGCAAATAGAAATTAATGAATAATAAACGCATGTGTTCAGCTCTTACCTCGAGCCCTAGCAAAATTTTTAAAAGAGGTATTCTATTCTTATTCAGTATTTATTGAGAAAATACAGGAGACAATTTTCCATCCATTCTTTGTTAGAATTAAGGAATAAATTTCTTTACCCCAATGGGTGGGGTTGCCATCTCTATGTGCAGTATAATTGGTTTTAACAATGGCCATTCCTTGTCTATTTTCTAATATATCAATGTCATCGAATAATTGAGTTACATTTATTTCATTTTCCTTCCAATACTTTATGAAGTAGGCTAGGCCATTGGCTGTATGTGTGTTTTCAGAGTATGGTTCTAACGCAATCTCATCTTTTACCCCATAGAACAAGGCCGATGTTTTAATGAATGCCGAATCAATTAGCTCGGCATTTTTTGTATTGATTGCTTCATTTACCAGATTAACAGTACTTAGAATATTATCAGACTCTGACTGAGCTGTAAGGCTGCCTAATGTAAAAGTTAAACAAATAATTAAACAGTGTTGGACTAGTTTGATTATCATAATTAATTAGTTTTTTTGGAGCCTACTTTGAACGTTGTTTGAAATTTTGAATTGGTTGTTTAACATCGTTAAAGCTAAGTGATTGTTGTATTATTCTGGTTCTCGTAGTTGTTAGAGAACTTAATTTCAACATGTTTTAAATCCAAATTGTTAATCCAGTTTGACGGTCGACTACTTGTTCAAAATCTTGTACTATGTCCAATTTTCTCATGATCAAATACTAGATAAAATACCGGCTATTCGTATACAATGGAGTAGTATTAATTTTAGATATAGGAAGGATTAAGTTCAATATCATGTAATCCTAAAAAGTTCAAAAACTGATTAATGAACCTTTTTAATATTATTTTGAAATAATTTAGGTGCGATTCTCAATGTATCTTAGACATCGATTGTGCATTTTTTTTTACAAAAGTTTATTCAATAGCGACAACCGAAGATAAAAATGGTTGGACTACTTATAAAATGATATTTCTATTAACTTTTACTATACATACCTCTTTTTCTTATGAAGATTTCAAATTTTATGTTCATGTTAGTTCTACTGGTCAGTTGCACCGAAACTGTAAGTGAAAATAAATTAAGTGATTTGGCCAATACCTATGTTCAAATTATATCTAGCGAAAAAAACATTGAGTCTTTCGCAGCATTATATGCAGACTCAATTTTATATTCAGACCCTATTTGGGGTGCAACTGATCAAATTAAATTGGATACATTAAAGTTATGGTTCAAACCGGTGTTTGACCCTAATACAGGTTGGGACTTTGAGATTAATTCAATTGCTACTGATAAAAGTAACAATGTTTTTGCCCTAAAGGGTTATTGCCAAGATTTAGCTACAGGAGAAAGGAGATTAATAACCTCTTGGTATAAAGTCAAAAATGGAAAAATTTATGAACAAACAGATTTGACACCTTGGAGTCTGAACTCTCTCAAATTCTCTCCTAGATTTGAGGAAGCATTGAAGAATTATGAATAAAACCTTGTTCATTTTCGGTATGTATCTTTTGTTAAGACAGTTTGGGAATTAACAAAATCCAGAAAATAACTGCTAGGCATCTTTAAATTATCTGATAGCCAAATTAATAACTCAAAAATTATCTTAATCTGATCCAGTCTAAGTTG
>NZ_JAVJUY010000357.1:0-5535 GCF_040220315.1 Fulvivirga sp. | reverse complement strand
TTAATAGTATTCAGATTATGTTTGATGGTAATAAGTATTGGATTATAAATATATTCTGGGACAGAACTGATGGTTTTCTTCAATGAGTCCTGAGTTTCTATGGTACGTGATAATTTTTTTACAGTCTCAAATATGACTTATTCCAAATTATGTTCAATTTAAAATAACATGACAAAAACAATTAGTTTATTGATACTCCTAATGGTCTGGGTTAATAATACTTGGGCTCAGTTCTATATTGAAAATAGGTTAACTCCAGAAGGGAGCAATGAACATTATACTTTGTATGAAAGAATGGATTATTATGGCGTGCCTGGTGTGAGTATTGCGGTAATAAAGAATGCTGAAATAGTCTGGGCTAAAGGTTATGGGATTGTACAATCAGGAAAAAATAAAAATATTGATTCTGAAACAGTATTTTCTGTAGGCTCGGTAAGTAAAATCGGGACAGCAACTGCCATACTACGTTTGGTTGAGCAAGGTAAATTGAATTTAGATATTGATGTTAATGAGTACCTTTCTAAGTGGAAAATTCCTGAAAATAAATATACAAGAAACAATCCAGTCACTTTAAGAAGAATATTATCGCATACAGCAGGATTAACGGTTCATGGCTTTGCTGATTTTTTACCGTTTGAAGAACTTCCAACAACTATAGAAATTCTCAATGGTACGTACCCAGCAAAAAATGATGGAATTTATGTTAATATCCCTGTCGGTTCAGAATTCAGATATTCAGGGGGAGGTACACAAGTATTACAGTTAGTAATAGAAGAAGTAATAGGAAATAGTTTTCCAGAAGCTATGGATGAGTTGCTATTTGATCCATTGGAAATGGATCGAAGCACTTATTTAAACCCTATACCCGAAGAATATGGGAATATAGCTAAGGCACATAATAGGAGCGGTAACCCGGTAGCCCTACCCAGAGGTTATCAATCAATGCCAGAAATGGCCGCATCAGGTTGGTGGACGACCCCCACTGATTTATCGAAACTGATAATTACTTTACTCGAAGCTTACGATGGATGTGAGGATTTTATAAATCAATCTATTGTGATAGACATGATGACCAAAGTAGCACCGGGAGATTATGGCCTTGGTCCAAGAATTGGCAATGCCGAAAATGGAGCATTCTTTTCACATGGTGGTGCTAATGACTCCTATAGAGCATCAATTCGAGGATACTTAGATACTAAAAATGGTTATGCTATACTTACCAATGGCACTAGGGGTTCTGAGCTGATTCAGGAGATTAGAGCTGCAATAATCAAGTTTGAAGAGTTTTAATAACATAGTACAGTGTGCTTGATTTTAATGGCGTAAATTATAGAGCATTACACAACGAGCTTTAATGAGCCGGCCCCTGATTTTTATGAATATCAGGTTGGTTTTGAGATGGTAAAAAGTGGAAGTGTTATTCATGTTCTAAGTACTTATGAATCTAAGTTTAAACCTGAGGATGAAAAGCCATTTAAAAGAGGGGTTAATAGTATTCAGATTATGTTTGATGGCAATAAGTATTGGATTATAAATATATTTTGGGATCGAACTGATGGTTTCCTTCAATGAGTCTAGGCTTCCTACAGTATGTGATAATTCATAATACAAAAGAAAATGTAATTTGTAGTTGGAATGACTAAATGGTAGTTACTTATTAAATCATTTGTAACTTCTTATTCAGTTTTTATTTACAGATGTTTTCGTACCAATGACGGAATCCTCGGGGGTGAATACCAATCACATACCGTTTAAGTAATTCCTCAGCTAAACATAAAATAGTTCTAATTAATAAAAGAGTATTGTGTCATAATTGAATTATGAATAGTTCGATCTTTAATATCGCCATTAGATTCTTTAAAAAGGATCGGCTTTTTACTTTAATAAATCTTTTTGGCTTAAGTACTGCCATTTCATGTGTTTATTTCATTGCATTGTTTGTAACAGATGAGATGTCCTATGATAATTATCATAAAGATAATATCTATCGAATAGCGCTAGAACGGCATTTTCCGAATGGCCAAAGGAGCTATGCAGCCACACCTATGACACTTGGCTATACAATGCAGTTGGAATATCCTGAAGTTGAGATGGCTTCAAGGGCATTTCAACTTCAGGATTTTAGAATTGAAAATGAAACGAATGAAAAAATATTTATTGAGGATGAGATTCTTGCCGTAGATTCTAATTTTTTAGAACTCTTATCAGTGCCAATAATAGCAGGTGAAATTAGTGCGCTAGACCAACCATATACGCTAGCTCTTACTGATGAAATGGCTCTTAAATATTTTGGACATGAACCAGCGCTTGGTAAAAAGCTTGTTGTGAATGATACTATCGAATATACAGTAGGCGCTGTATTAGATAATTATAATGATAGGTCCCACCTAGAGTTTGATTTTTTAATGAGTTGGAATTCTTTTCCATTCGATGAAAACTCTTCTACTGTCTGGGTAGCATATAATACTTATAATTATGTTCAACTTTCAGAAGATACAGGTTACACCAATTTCACGGACCAATTTCAAAATATAGTTATAAAGTATATAGGCCCTCCAGTTGAGGCGTATTTGGGTAAAACCATTGAGGAGTACGAGGCTGCCGGAAATTTGCATAAATTCTTTTTCCAACCAATTGATGATATTCATTTAACCAGTAATCTCCAATTCGAAATGCAACCAAATGGAGATATTCAATACGTCTACCTTTTTTCAATTATTGGAATGTTTATTATGGCAATAGCAGCCATTAATTTCACCAATCTTTCAACAGCACGATCTGTTAAAAGAGCTAAGGAGGTAGGGATTAGAAAAACACTGGGTTCCACAAAAAAAGAATTATTTCTTCAGTTCTTTCTTGAATCAACAGCAATCTGTACTATAGCTGGAGTACTTGGAATAGTTATTTTCATTTTTCTATTACCAGAGTTTAATGAGTTAGCAGGAAAAAATTTATTACTGGGTCAGTTGAACTGGTTTATTTATGGGCCACTCTTTTTATTTGTCATTGCAGTAATTAGTATTATTTCAGGATCATACCCGGCACTATTTATGTCTTCTTTTAATGTAGTAAAAATATTGAAAGGACAAGTGACAAAGGGTAAAAGTAACCATATACTTAGGAACATGCTGATAATTACTCAGTTTGCTATTTCTATATTTCTTATCATCGGAACATTAGTAGTTACTGAGCAGGTTAAGTTCTTAATTGGAAAAAGGCTGGGGTATGACAAAGAGCAAATTTTAACAATTGATAACGCCAATCAATTGGGTACTTCATTTCAATCTTTTAAAAATGAGTTAGTAAATATTTCTGGAATAGAGCTGGTTTCATCTTCTTTTCAAATACCTGGACGACAAGTTATTGGAGCTACTTTTGAAGCTATTGGCAGACCATCAACCGAAAGGCATCAATCGGGAAATATTCTATCTGATAAAGACTTTGTAAATACATTTGGTCTTGAGGTTATTCAAGGTCGCAATTTCGATATCAATAGGAATGACTCTTTAAAGGTATTGATTAATGAAACAGCTGTGGCAGAGGTAGGCTGGGAGGATCCAATAGGTCAAAGGATAAGACAATCAAACGGTGTAGAAATGGAAATAATAGGTGTTATAAAAGATTTTCATTTTAGTTCTCTTCACGAGAAAATAAGACCATTAATAGTGCAAAATTATGATCTGGACAATTTAGAAAACCAGCAGATTTTTCCTTCAAATATCTCTGTAAGATTAAGGAAGAATGCAGATGTTAATTCTGTGATAGCAGGAATGGATAATTTATGGGATAGGTATGTAACAAGCGAGAAGTTATCTAGTGTATTTTTAGATGACGAATACAAGCAGTTATATAATTCTGAAACAAAGTTTGGAAATATCTTTTTGGTTTTTGCTGTTTTGGCAATTACCATAGCAATTATAGGTTTAATTGGCCTATCTTCATTTTATGCTGTTCAAAAAACCAGAGAGATTGGTATTAGAAAAGTGCTAGGCGCATCACTGAATAATTTAATATATATCATGACTAAGGATTTTATTAAGTTGCTCATTGTTGCAAATCTTATTTCATGGCCCATTGCTTATTTTGTGCTTAATAGTTGGCTGAGCAATTACCCTTATGATATTACCATTACCTTTGAATTTTTTCTAATTGCGGGTGCTGCATCCATAATTCTGGTATTGCTAGCTACAGGTTATCAATCGATTAAATCTGCTTTGGTGAATCCCGTTAAATCTATCCGAACAGAATAATAACTTAATTTGCATTGCAATTTGATTCTGCTCTTTAAAGAAAAATATAGCAAATATTCAAAGGTTATTTCATCCATCTATTGAGTTCTAAAAGAGCTAGGCAAACCAAGTGCTCAAGTCATAGCCATATATTTAATTTCATGAGAAAATCTTGATTACCAATTCACCATTGCTTAGTGAATTAAAACCTGATGCGTGATGAAATTATTAAAATACATTATAAGGATATGTAACTACCGAAAAGCTTACACAATACTAAATTTATGTGGACTTTCAATTGGGTTCACTGCTTTCATATTGATATACAATTATGTGGATTTTGAAAGAAGCTATGATTTATTTAATCCCCATGTTGATAACGTTTACAGGGTTGAAAACACACTTCTTAGGCAAAATGAAATAATAATTGAAAGTGCTGAAGGTCTGGCGGCACTAGGAGAGTATTCATTAAAGAATTATAGCGAAGTTAAGGATTATGTAAAAATTTATAATGTAGGAGCTAAAAATAATAACTCGATAACTGTAGGAGGAAGTGAAAATAAAACCTTTTTAGAAAAGAAGTTATTTTTTGCAACGGCATCTTTCCCAAAGATGTTTGCTCTAAAATTCTTAGAGGGGAATGGTGATTTATCTAAACCAAATCAGGTAATAATATCAAAGTCGATAGCATTAAAGTACTTTGGATCAAAAGAGGAAGTTCTAGGAGAAAGTATTGACTTCAGAGATGATGATGGGCGTTCTAATGAATTAATTATTTCAGGTGTTTTTGAAGATTACAGGCGAGACTCACATTTGGATTTTGAATTGGTTATTTCATTTAAAACAATTATTACTGATGACCAAAGCCATGAGAGATTTGAGAACGCTTGGAGAAGATTTGACTTTCTTAATTATCTAGAATTAGCTAATGATGCAAATGTTCAATCTCTTGAAAATCAATTGTCTGAATATGCAACTCAAATGGCTGGTTTGAATGATGATGATAGAGGCTATGAATATGTTTTTTCACTAAAACCTATTAAAAATATTCATCTTGACAAAAGTATAACTAATGAGATTAAGCCGACTAACTCAGCTAAAAAGTTGAATATAATTCTGTTGATAGGTGTATTTGTGTTGATACTTGGATGGATTAATTTTATTAATCTAACAACCGCAGCAGCAATCGGGAGAGCCAAGGAAGTTGGCGTTAGGAAGGTTTTAGGGGCTAGTAAAATTCAGATTATCATACATTATCTGTTGGAATCAATTATTATTTCTGCTTTAGCCTTTTTGTTATCAATGG
>NZ_JAVJUY010000356.1:0-7299 GCF_040220315.1 Fulvivirga sp. | reverse complement strand
GTAATCCACAAATTGCCATTATGAAGTACTGAGTGGTAATACAGGATTAGATAAATTCAATACATTCTTTTGCTGTAGTTTATTGTTAATAATTTCAAAAAGGTAGGTGTCATTAGTTTGGCTTACAATGAGTTTATTATTAACAAACTTCACAAAGGAAGATAAGGGCAATGCGAGTCTATCAACAACCTCAAAATCATCATTTATCAAAACCAACCCATTTCTTGTGCCAACAATTACTTGATTATTTAACACATCCATGCCTAAGAAAAAATCAATTTCTATTGAACTTACTCGGCCTCTATTTACCTTAAATATGCGGTTAGTAGTAGCTATATATAGTGTTTCTTTTTGAAATATAAGACTTTGAATGTTTTCATTTTTATTTTCTAAATCATACTTACTCCATGATGATCCGTTTTTTAATTGTGACACACCTTGAATTGATGTAACCCAAAGATTGCCGAGTTGATCTTCCTCTATATCCCTAGTAAAATTGTCAACTAATCCATTAGTTTCATTAAGTGTAACTTCTTCCTTTAAATCTTTATCAAATAATTGCAAACCATATTCTGTGTTTGTAAATACAATTGAAGAGTCTTTTAAATAAAAGCAGTAAAGAGCCTTATCATTTATGGAATCTTTAAAGGAATTTAATCCTTTTATTTCTCCATTTTGGTAGATAAATGAATAGTTATCATCGCTCTGAAAAATTGTGACTAACCTTTCTTTATTTGGTAAAATTTTTGATTTTAACAATTTATTTTCTCCGTCAATTAAATAAAGGAGCGAATCCTCAATGGTGAAATGTAATTTGTTATAATAATCATACACTCTGGTTTCATGACCTAAATATTCAACTTCATTCGTGTTTATATTCCATTGAAAAACCCCCTTATTTGTGGCAAAGAATTTATTTTCTTCATTTGAATATATACGCCAAGTAATATAAGAGGCTGGAATATTTAATAAATCTTCAGACAGCTTATTAATTTTAAAAAATCCTTCATCACTTAGAGATATATAACCAAAATGATTGGTTGCGCCATAAAGTAGAAGGTTGTCAATACTATCATAATCAATACTTGAAATAATTTCATTGGAGAATTCTAGCCTCCAGTTATTGCCATCGTAAGACAATAATCCTTCATAATTCGCAAGTATTAATAAACCACTATTAAGCTCTGTAATTGTCAGATTAGATGATGAGGCATTTAGATTAACATCCTTAAATATGTTAATCTCTTTACTTTCTAATACCTGACAAAAGGTGTTATTAGAAATTGATAGGGATAGTAATAAAAATAAATATTTAGGCACATGCATTCGTTCAACGTGCTAAAATATGACTTTGAGTTAAATAAAAAAGGCTGTTTAAACAGCCTTTTTTATTTTTTCAATATATTCTGGAGTGTATTTTATAGCCCAGGTTTCGTACCACTTTAGTAAAGTCTCAGGACCGTATTTGTCATAAATCCTTGAGTACTGCTGTTTTAATTTTTCTTCACTTTCCTTTAGCACCAATGAAGGTTCAGTCTTTAACCTTAAATTAATAGCTTCTTTCTCTTTATTGGTCGTGGGTACGTGATGTATAAACCTATTAAAACTTTTGTAACAAAAGCTGAAATATTGTCTTGTATGTAAAATGAAAGTATGCCACATTTCATCAATTATGAGTAATGGACGATCTATGAAAACCCCCTCACCACCATCTTCCGTTGTTTCAGCTGCCAGCTCAAGAAATTTTTTAGTTTCTATCAATATCTCTTTAGCTTCATCATAATCAACGTTGTATCTATCCATGAAACCTTCAATAACAATCTGATCATTGTCTTCAAGAACTTCATGTTTGTCCAGTTGTGCTTCTAATAAACTCACCTTAGATAAGTTATAATAGTTATTAAATATAATTTAATTAAAATGGGTTGCACATACCACTAATGCAGAGTGACAAATCTTTATTACTTTGATTTAAGTTTTTATTAACTAAATTGTTGATTAAATCTTCTTTAGTTGTAACTTTAGTAGAAGTAGTTGATTTTAACGTAGTCATTTTTATGTGTTTTTTAGTTGATTTTTATTTTGGGTGCAATGTTATGTTATGCTTGCATAATAATCAAATAACATATTCATAATGCCGCCATTCTTAGATAAATGCAATTAATATCTCGCATTTATATAGTTACATCAGCAAACCCGATTATATATTTTATGTTAAATGCCATCCGATAAATGCTATAAATGGCTGTGGATAACTTTTTTTAATTTTTTTTTAATTTCTGCTTTACCTACTTCATAGCATCAGGGTTTTTGTAATACCCCATTTTATTCATCATGAATATAAAAAAGATGAAAATTGGGTGTTTTAATACCCTATATTTTGGTATCTGTGTGTTTTTTTGATAAAAAAGGGTTGAAAAATTCATCTAACATTCAAATTCATTATATTTGCTACCGTTTTTAAACGAAAATATAAACTAATAATCACTACATGGCACATTTAAGATTCAAAGCACTTGATTTGGCTAACAACAGGTCAAAAATAAAAGTGGAATCTCAGGGAAAAATTTCTGACTATTATGCTTCAGATGTATTTGGACTGAAGCAAATGCAGGAGTTGCTCTCCCCTGATGTATTTAAAAAAGTAAAAAATGCGATTGACGAAGGTCTAAAAATAGACGATGATACAGCTGATGCCGTAGCGTCTGCTGCTAAATCTTGGGCCATAAGTAAAGGTGCAACTCACTTTACACACTGGTTTCAACCATTAACTGGCTCAACGGCTGAAAAACACGATACATTTTTTGATGCACATGCAGGGATAGAAAAATTTAAAGGAACTGCTTTAGTGCAGCAGGAGCCTGATGCTTCTTCATTTCCGAATGGCGGGATAAGAAGCACGTTCGAAGCAAGGGGCTACACCGCTTGGGATCCAAGTTCCCCCATGTTTATTTATGGTGTTACTCTGTGTATTCCAACAGTATTTGTAGCCTATACGGGTGAGGCGCTTGATAATAAGGCTCCTCTGCTAAAGGCTGTAGATGCAGTTGACAAGGCTGCCACACAAGTGTGCCAATTGTTTGATAAAAAGGTTTCTCGTGTAAAAGCATCTTTAGGTTGCGAGCAGGAATACTTTGTAATTGATAAAGCTTTATTTGCCAGCAGGCCAGATTTAGTAATGGCAGGCCGAACTGTTTTTGGCCATAACCCTGCAAGAGGACAGCAGTTGGATGATCATTATTTTGGCTCAATTCCTCCAAGGATTTATGACTTTATGAAGGACTTTGAAACCTCAGCTTTAAAATTAGGTATTCCGGTAAGTACCAGACATAACGAAGTGGCACCAAGCCAGTTTGAGGTAGCTCCTGTGTTTGAAGATATTAATGTGGCTACCGATCACAACCAACTTTTAATGGATGTAATGTCTAAAGTGGCTGAGCGTCATAGATTAAAAGTATTGTTCCATGAAAAACCGTTTGCAGGTTTAAACGGATCAGGAAAACACAATAACTGGTCGCTTATTACCAATACGGGTGTGAATTTATTCCAACCTAGTTCAAGTGCCAGAGAAAACCTATTGTTCTTAACCTTCCTGGTAACTACAATTAAAGCGGTGCACGACAATGCAGAACTTCTAAGAGCAAGTATCGCTTCTGCAGGTAACGACCATAGACTTGGAGCTAATGAGGCGCCACCGGCAATAATGTCTGTTTTTCTGGGGTCGCAGTTGAATAGTGTGCTGGATGAACTTGAAAAAAATGGTAACATTCATGTAGAAAAAGGGGATAACATGTACATGAAGCTTGGCATCGACAAGATTCCACCGATTATCCTTGATAATACTGATAGAAATAGAACGTCTCCATTTGCATTTACGGGTAACAAATTCGAGTTCAGGGCAGTGGGGAGTACAGACAACCCGGCTACACCAATGACTATTTTAAATGCAATAGTTGCGGATCAGTTAAACGATTTTTACGCAGCTGTTCAGAAAGAGATTAAGAAAGGTACTGATAAGCGCCTTGCTATTGTTGGAGTGCTAAGAAAGTACATTAAAGATTCTAAAAATGTACGATTCGAAGGTGACGGTTACTCTGACGAATGGGTAAAAGAAGCCAAGAAAAGAGGATTGGCTAACGTAAAAGATACACCAAGAGCATTAGATGCTTATTTGAGCGATAAGTCAAGAAAACTTTTTGCTAAGCTGAACATCCTGAATGAGATAGAGCTGGAAGCACGTAATGAGATTCAATGGGAGAATTATATCATGAAAGTTCAAATTGAATCCAGGTTAATGGGCGACCTTGTGCAAAATCATATTGTTCCTACGGCAGTTGCTTATCAAAACAAATTGATACAAAATGCTAAGGGGTTGAAGGAAGTTGGGTTGAATAATAAGCAGGTTGTTTCAACAATAGAATCTATTTCAAAACATATTGAGATTTTGCAAACTGAAGTTGAAAATATGACAGAGGAGAGAAAGAGAATCAATAAGATTACAGACACCAGAAAAAAGGCCATTGCTTATTGCGATGATGTTAAGTCTAAATACTTTGAAAAAATCAGATACTCTGTGGATAAGCTGGAGTTGGTAGTGGATGATGAAGATTGGCCATTGGTAAAGTATCGTGAGATGTTATTCTTAAGATAACCAATTGAACTAGTGATATGGAAAGGGCTGCTTTAAAAAGGTAGCCCTTTTTTTGATTCAAAGAGTTACCGGTTAGAATCTTGGATTCTATTCATAAGAATTATTTTTTAGCAAGAATACTGTCGTATTTAGTCGGTTCATTCAAAACCCCTATGGCTGTGGAAATGTCCTGATCTTTATCGAATGACGATTCAATAGAACCTCTTTCCAGATAATATCGCGAGGTGATCTCTTCCTCCAATAGTGTTTTAATCTGAGATTCAAAATCATTCAGATCGTTAGCCTTACTTGCTTCCAGCGTTTTTTCTAAATTTTCAATGGTGTGTTCAATGTCCTCATAATATTTTTCCTCTAAAGCGTATTCTTTTAATTTTTTTAGGTTTTTCTCTACTTGTGTGGTGTAGGAATAATCCTTGCCATTAAGCCATGTTTTAAACCCTTCGTACTGTGTATCAGTTAATGCAAATTCTTTAGCCGGAGTGATTTTAGGATTCGTGTAATAGAATTCGGTTGCATAATCAAAGATATGGCCTTTAGCATATAGTGCGTAAGCAACGGGCGACATAGGCGATTTTTCCACTTCAATATCTGGATCGATACCGCCACCATCATAAACTGATCTGTTATTTACTGTCTTGAATTCAGATTTCAACGAATCCGGCACCTTGCCCACACTGCCATCTTCATTTCTATGGCTATAGTCTAAGGATTGTATACAGCGGCCACTAGGTGTGTAGTACTTAGCTGTTGTTACTTTTAATTGTGCGTTGTAAGTTAATGGCCGAGTAATCTGCACAAGTCCTTTTCCAAATGATTTCTGACCAATAATTACTGCTCTGTCGTAATCCTGAAGTGTTCCTGCTACAATTTCTGATGCAGAAGCACTACCGCTGTTAATTAAAACAACCAATGGAATTTCTGTATCAATAGGCTGATTGAGTGTTTTATAATCCTGGTTATGATCTTCGATCTTACCCTTTGTTGATACTACTTCTTTGCCTTTAGGTATAAAGACGTTCGTAATATTCACAGCTTCCATTAGCAGCCCACCAGGGTTGCCTCTTACATCTAGTATAAATTTTTTAGCACCCTGGGATTTCAATTTTACAACCGCTTCTTTTACTTCCTTTCCTGCATCTAATGTAAACTCTGCCAGTTTTATGTAGCCAATATCATTTGACACCATACCCATAAATGGCACATTATTGATTTTTACTTTCTCTCTTGTGAAATTAAGCGTAATAGGCTCTGGATTGCCATATCTTTTTACTGTCAGGCTTACAGGTGTGTTAGCCTGGCCTTTCATCAGGTCAGCGGCTTCTTCTCTTTCTAGTTGGGTAATATCTATGTCGTCAATCTTAATTACTTCATCACCTATTTTAAGCCCATTTTTTTGAGCGGAATAGCCCTCAACAATCATGGTAACTTTTATCTTCCCATCAATCTTGCTTGTAAGTGCACCAATGCCACCATACTGACCAGTGCTTTGCGTCCTGAAGTCTTCAATATCATCTTCAGGAATGTAATTGGTATATGGATCCAGAGAGGAAAGCATGGCATCAATACCTTTACGTATTACCTTGTTAGGGTTCACTTCGTCAACATACAATGCATTGACTTCCTTAAATAGGGTAGCAAAAATGTCAAGGTTCTTGGCTATTTCGAAATATCTTTCACCCGGGCTGGTGAAGGCAAAGGCTGTAATAAGAAGAATGATTCCTGCACCTGTGACCTTAATTTTCGTTGATAGTTTATTCATGCGCTGAGCGTTTTTTTCTTATACGATGTACAACCAGAAAAGGTGTGGTTAATCTGCCAAACTACTAAGTTGAAGATTTACAATGAGTACAACGGAAATTGTTAAAGAAAAATTCTAATAATACAGTGCAGAACTGGTAACCCAGAACCGCGCTGTATTATTCTTAATACTATAAAATTAAGATCTTAAGAGTTAAAAACGGTAGCCCAATATGATTTTTTCTTGTTTTTTCCATCGTTCACCTTACTTCTGAAATGTGCTACCGGGTTAATCTTATTTTCATCAAACTTACCTTTCATCGTTAATTCTATACCTGTATTTTTTGCATGGATTTCAAAATCATTGATAATTTCGATCACATCCGGGTGTATGTATTTTGATTTAGATAAGTCAATTAATACGTTGCTATTGTTTGGTATCATATTTAAAGTCTGTAATATGCTCGCCTTATTCAGGAATGTGACATTTTCTGACAATTCAATAATAAATGGCCCACCTTCTTCATGTTTTTCAACATAACTAAATGGTGTGTTGAGGTTTTTCCTTAAAATAAGAAATACTGCAACAGCCATACCTATACCAATTCCTATAAGCAAATCGGTGAAAATAATTCCTAATATGGTAATCATAAATGGGATAAACTGCCCACGCCCTTTGGCTTTCATTTCTTTAAACAAAGATGGTTTTGCCAGTTTATATCCTACGAGGAATAAGATTGCCGCTAAACTTGACAATGGTATCATATTCATAACCCCTGGGATAAGCATAACACTAAACAGGATTAAAATACCATGAAAAAAGGCTGACATTTTTGTTTTTCCACCAGATTGGATGTTAGCAGAACTTCGTACAATAACCTGTGTAATAGGCAGTCCACCAATTAAGCCTG
>NZ_JAVJUY010000355.1:0-22692 GCF_040220315.1 Fulvivirga sp. | reverse complement strand
GGTTGTCTTTTGAAACGGACTTCCTTTTAACGAACATATTAACATTAACTTTAAGATTAATCCCCCAGATTAGGTGAATTAAGCGGTTTTTGGATACTTCTCTTCCATTTTTTCGAATGACAACCTAATCATCTTTTCGAGTACTTCCATGTCAACCTGATCAAGGGACTTAATATAGAGACAGCTTTTTCCAATTTTATGTTTGCCCAATTTTTGAAGAAGCTCATCATATTCTTTGAAACCAGCCATTAGGTAAATGGTAAGTGCCTGCTTGCGTGGTGAGAAACCAGCACGAAAGAAATCACCTTCCCGGCCGCTTTCATATTTGTAGTGATACTCTCCGAAACCAATCATACTGCCTCCCCACATTTTAGGTTCCATCTGTGTAATTTCTTTGATAATCTCTAAAACCTCAAAGCTGTCTTTTCGCCTGGTTTCATTTTCAACACTCTCTAGAAACTGAGTTACTGACTGATCGGTTGCGGTGGTTTTATTTTGCGACATTGTATTATGTGTTGCTTATCAACCATTAATTTAACAAATAGTACTCAAGCTTATAAAGATCAATCTGGAATTATTGATTATATTGATTGTTTAATTGTAGCATGAAAATCATCAAGACGATACTTTTTGTACTTCTTGCCGTCTCTGGCTTTTCTCAAACCAACGTTATAGATAGCCTTGAACAGCTTATACCTACACTCAAAGAAGATACAAATAAAGTAAAAGCTTTAAATGGCCTGGCCGCTGCCTATTATAATGTAAACGCAGTTAAAACACTCGATTATGCAACTAGAGCCATGTTGTTGGCAGATCAATTCAACTACCAAAAGGGTGTTATGGAGAGTTTTAAAATGTTAGGCGTTGGGTATTGGATTAAAGGTGAAATTCAAGAAGCACTGATGAATTATGAAAAGAGCCTTGAAATTGCAACACTTCTGGACAGCAAGAGGGATATAGCCAGTTTAAACAATAACATGGCGGTTGTACATACTGATCAGGGTGAGTATTATGTTGCACTTCAATTATTTTTTAATGGGTTGAAAGCAGTGGAAGAAGGTGGCTATGATGATCTGTTTATCATATTCAATCAGAATATTGGTGACACCTATAAAAACTTGAATGATGTAGATAATGCCATAAAATACACTCAAATAGCGCTTAATAGTGCCAAAGAAGCTGACAACAAAAGAAGCGTTGCTGTATGCAACAATAATATGGGTGAGATTTTTATGCTCGATGGCAATGAGAAGTTGGCACTTGAGAGGTTTTTAGAAGCAAGGGGGCTGTTTCAGGATCTTGGCAATAAAAGAGGGGTTTCTATTACTACTTCAAATATTGGTGACGTTTATTTTCTTTTGAAGAGGTTTTCAGAGGCCCAGTCAGAATTACTGATTGCCTTGGAATTATTTAAAGAGCTAGGTAACCAGGATGGAGAAGCAAATACACTAATTCAGCTGGGCAGATTGTATTTGGAGCAAAAAAAGTATGATCAGGCGCCTAATTATCTAAATAATGCATTGTTAATAGCAGAAGATGCAGGCCTGCTGGAAGTGAAAAAAAATGCATTGAAAGCATTATCCAATTATTATAGAAATACCGGACAATTTAAAATAGCGCTCGAATACTTGGAACGGCACGAAATTATAAAAGACAGTTTGTTTAATCTTTATAAAAATAGGCAGGTTGTTGAATTACAAACACTTTATGAGAGTGAAAAGAAGGAAAGGGAAAATATTCTATTGCGGGAAGATCAGTTGAGAAAGGATGAGCAACTGAATAAACAGTCTTCTCAGCAAAGAATGCTACTGGCATTTTTAATAGTCACTACCTTATTTGTAATTGTTTTAATCTATTCCATAATACAATCATACAAAGCTAATAAGAAGCTAAAGACACTAAATAATGTGGTGCTTGAACGGAATGAGGAAATTCAAGCTCAGTCTGAAGAATTGAATGAAGCCTATGAAGAGATCAAAACTATCAATAGTAACCTCGAAAAAACGGTATTAAGCAGAACCGAAAAACTGAACAGGTCTAATGCAGAACTTTCTGAGTTTTTATATCGTGCCTCTCATGATTTAAAAGGCCCGATTATGACACTTCAGGGTCTTGCCTACCTTGGAAGCAGGGATGGCGAAAGAAATTACAAAGATATTATTGATCGGGTGAGTAAAACGGCTGATGAAATGAACTCCACACTTAATAACCTACTTCACGTGAATGTTGTGCGTAAAAGTGATTTAGCCAATCAGGAAATTGACTTTAACAGGATTATTAACAAAGTGGTAAATCCTAAAGAAAGGCTTATTAGTGAAAAGGGCATCAAGGTTATAATAAATGTGTCAATTGATGGAACCTACGTTTCAGATCCTGATTTGCTCGGAATTATTTTCGAAAACCTCATCAGTAATGGCATACAATATAGCGATCCGAATAAAATTGATAAAAAGGTGGAAATAACTATAAATAGTGTGGCAAGCTTCGTGCAAGTACATATAAGTGACAACGGGGTCGGAATAGAGGAAGATCAATTAGAGAAAATTTTCGAGATGTTTTATCGCGGTAATATACATTCTCATGGCAATGGCCTGGGACTTTACATTACTAAAGTAGCTGTAGAAAGTCTTAACGGTAAAATTGAGATTAATAGCGAAGTAGGTGTGGGCACTGACGTGAAAATGGTTTTTCCAATTGGTAAAGAGTAGATAAGGGCAAACCAACAACCAACAATCAACAACCACCAACTAACTAACAACCAACCACCAACCACCAACCAGTAACTAGATCACTTAAAAATCTCCACTTTTCTCGCACAAACTCTCATAAGAATAAAGGATAAGATTGCAGTACACAAATACATAGCTGCGTAAATATAGTCTTGCAGAATTAGACTTCCCGTAGAAAACAAAATACAGTACGCCATTATAATAGCACTTAGCCAGCAAACCGCTAAAATTGCTAAACGCTGAATTTTCCAGTCTTTACGAAAATGTCTCCAATCACCCTCAGGTTGTATTCTATCGTAAAACTCTTTTAGTACCTCACCGTCTGTTTTGGACATATATGTGGCTACAATCCATGAAATAGTAGTAAATCCAACTGTAAAGAAAAAGCCTTTTGGGTTTTCACCTATTCCCATTCCCCAGGTTGGATCATGCAATACAAAAATATATTTTGTAAGCGCATAGCCTATAAATGGTGCAATGGTAGCCACAATTTCGCTCCATGCATTAATACGCCACCAATACCAGCGTAAGATCATTACCAAACCTAAACCTGCACCGCACTCAATGATAAATGCCCATACACCAGATATGGTTTTAATTTGAGTGGTTACAAAAATGGCAACGATCATAATAAGTACAGTCACAATTCTGGAGGCCTTGATTTGCTGGCGGTCGTCAGCTGTCTTATTTAAAAAACGATTGTAGAAATCATTGATCAAATAGCTGGTTCCCCAATTCAACTGGGTAGAGATTGTACTCATATAAGCTGCAAAAAAAGCAACCAAAAGTAAACCCTTAAGCCCTGTGGGAAGGTAATCCTTCATGGCCATCACATACCCCAGCTTACTATCTTCCGGACTTAAGTCTGGGTAGAGAACAACTGCACAAAGGGCTACAATTATCCATGGCCAGGGGCGGATACAGTAATGTGCTATTTGAAAGAATAGAGTAGAGTAGATGGCATCTTTCTCCGACTTGGTGCTCATCATTCGTTGGGCAATGTATCCACCACCACCGGGCTCTGCACCCGGGTACCAACTTGCCCACCATTGAATTCCAATAAAGGCAAAAAAACTGCTAAAACCGAGTACTAACATTGTCCCAGAATTTTCTGAACCTATGGTAGGGAAGAACGAAAGTGTACCTTCTGGCAGGTTGGATTTTAAATTTTGTATACCACCAATTTCATCTGAATTTAAAACGATAATGGCCAGTACAATGCTACCAATCATAGCAATAACAAACTGAATGACATCCGTAAATGCAACTCCCAACAAACCAGACATAGCCGAGTACAAAGCCACTACAACCATTGCTGCAGCCACATAGTAAATCTGCTCACTTGCCGGAATATCAAAAAACACTTCCAATAAGGACATGAGTGCCACATTTACCCAACCAATTATCAGTACGTTCATAAACAGCCCAAAATAAATGGCCCTGAACCCTCGCAAGAATTTTGCAGGATTTCCGCTATACCTGATTTCAATGAGTTCTAAGTCTGTCAGCACATTAGCTCTGCGCCAGTAGCGTGCAAAGAAAAAAGTGGTGAGCATGCCACCGGCCAGCATGTTCCACCATAGCCAGTTCCCTGCAATACCATTTTGTGCTACTAATTCGGTTACAGCCAATGGTGTGTCGGCAGCAAAAGTGGTAGCCACCATAGATATACCAGCAATGTACCAGGGTAAATTTCTGCCACCTAAAAAGAACTCACTAATATCTTTACCGGCCTGGCTTTTATATTTTAAGCCAATGTACAACGTAATGGCAATGAAAACAGCAATAATCAGGTAATCGAGTAATTCTAATTGCATGGACAGATATTTAGGTCTCAAATTAGATCAAAATATTTGTGCTACAAAAACTTATCTTTGACCAATGCCATTCTCACATACAATTACCGTAAAAGCTGATGATATCGACCAAATGGGTCATGTAAATAATGTAGTGTATTTACGCTACGTGCAGGAAGTGGCCGAAGCTCATTGGAAGTCATTCGCTTCTCAGGATTTACAAAAAGATGTGTTGTGGGTGGTGTTGCGCCATGAGATTGATTACAAAAAACAGGCCTTTGAAAATGATCAACTGGTGGGTGAAACATGGGTGGAAGAGGCATCCGGCCCGAAAATGCCGAGAAATGTGGTGTTAAAGAATGCCAAAGGCGAGGTAGTTATTCAGGCAAGAACAATATGGTGTGCACTTAATTCATTTACTAAGCGACCCTTGAGAATTGAAGAGTCATTATATCATCAGTTTAAATGAGATGAAAGGGTATTGTTCGACAGGGAAAAACTATTATCACAATAAGGAAAGTGCAGAAGAGGCATTAATTGAGCATTTAGGAAGGAATACATATTCCGAAGGCGCTGGCCCGGTTAATGTGTATCTTTGTCAATTTTGTGATGGCTATCACTTCACTTCCAAAGGAAATAAAAGTCAACTACTGGATGATCCAGAAGTTCAAAAGCGAATCCAAAAGCTCAGGATTCAGTCGGAATGGGGTTTTAACTAGAAGCTCACCTTAACAGGAGAAACGACATAGCCTTTTGTTTCCAATAAATTTAATAGACTTACATCACCAACAAGGTAAGGAGCTCCTAATGCGATGAATGTTGGTTTATCTTTCATCATTTCTTCAATTTTCGGAAGCCAGCTTAAGGCACGCGAGTCGTAGTACACTTTTTTAAATAGCTGGCTTTCATTAGTGGCCTTAAATGTTTCGTTTTTTACTTTTACCAGATCTTGGTTTTTTAGATAATCTGCAACCATTGCTTCATAATCCTGAATATGCTGATCGAAATTATTGACAGTATGCTTTAATGCTTCTACCTGATCTTCAATCGGGAATTTTTCAAAAGCGTTTATTTCTTCTTGGATGGTACCTAAGCTCTCAGTTTTTAACTTATGCTTTTTAGCCACTTCATGTAATTTATGTTCCGTGTAAACGATATTATCCCCTAACTTAAGAGCAGTGGTAGTAGGAACTAAAATTATAGGCTGCAATCGGCTGTAAAAATCATGGTAAGCATGTTCTTTTACTTCCATATCCAATAAGAGTAATAGTCTTAACTGGTTTAATTCATCATCTGTAAGATAATCATTGATCCAGCCATTATTAGGAATTTTTACTGCATCATTAAATTTCTTTTGAGTCTTTCTGTTTTGCTCAAACTTGGCAGCATAAATCTCACATTCCTCCATGGCTTTATCCACTGCAGGAGGCACAGAAAATTGATCTGCCGGCAAGAAATTAATTATTCCCATCAGGTAAGAGGGCTTCTCCAAACCATTACCCGACACTTTATATAAAATTGATTTTTCCTGTGCCTGTATTGAGGCAGCAATAAAAAGTAGTGCAACTATAAGTCTACCAACCATGAGTTTATTTGATTAATTGGAGGTGCAATATAATGAGCTGAACATTCAGGTAGAAGCAAGATTTAAATAAATTGTTGTCGATGTAATTTTTTTTAGAAGATAGTAGAATTAATGCATGAATTCATAGGCACTTTTATATACGCCATTATTTTGGGCATACTCAATAAAGGCATTGTAAAATTTGTTCTGACTCAAAGTGGCACTATCGCCTACTACTACTAATTTCTTTTTTGCTCGCGTCATGGCTACGTTCATTCTACGCTCATTGGCTAGAAAACCTATTTCTCCTTTTTCATTAGATCGCACCATGCTTATATAAATAATATCACGTTCCTGCCCCTGAAAACCGTCAATGGTATTGATTGATAATTTACCTTCGAAGCCTTTTGGAACTTGAATTATTTCTTTTAAATAACCAATTTGAGCACTGTAAGGAGCAATAATGCCAACACTCAATTCCTTTGTATCTCCAATATTAATAAGCTGATTTAAATAGTTTTCTAAATGGGCTTGTAAGATTCCTGCCTCTTCTTCATTAAATGAGCTTTTGGTTTCAGGATCGATAGATTCATAAAATCCGGTGCCAGCTGTATCTATGAACTCTAGTGGATCATCTTCAGGAAAAATAGTATGGTTTGCTACTGAATGATGCGCTTTTAATTGGCCATCGTAAAAATAGTTATTCGAAAAGCCCATAATTACTTCATTCATTCGGTATTGTTCCTGAAGTAAGGTTTGAGCTTCATCCTTTTTCATGGCTTTCTCAAACAGGCTAACATCCAAGCCACCTTTGGCCGCCTTCATCGATTTAATGGTTGGCGGCAGTTGATGATGATCACCAGCGAAGATAACACGCTCTGCTTTAAGAATAGGAATCCAGGTAGCCGGCTCTAACGCTTGTGCAGCTTCATCAATAAATACTGTCTTAAATTTTATGCCTTTTACTGCATAGTTATTGGCAGCTACCAGCGTACCGGCAATCACCTGAGCCTTTGAAATAATATCGTTAGTAATATAGAAATTGAGCTGTTCTGCAGCATCTTTATACTGATGCGCTTCGTCATACATCAGTTTCCGCTGCTCGCGCTCTGCATACCCAAAAGAGCGTTTGTATTTTTTGGCCATACCAAAATACTCATCGGCCTTCTTGCGCAAGGCCTTGTAATCTTTGAAGTCTTTGTGGTTGGCAATTTTTGCATCTAATGTTAAACTTAACATTTCTTCTGTTACACGGGCTGGGTGGCCAATACGCAATGCATTCACCCGATGTTCAGTTAATTTTTCAACTAATAGATCAACGGCATTGTTACTTGGTGCACACACTAGTACCTGATTTTCAGTCTTTAGCGTTTCAACAATCGATTCAATGAGGGTAGTAGTTTTGCCGGTGCCTGGAGGGCCATGAATAACGCTTACTGACTCTGCGTTTAAAACGTTGTTTAATGCTCTATTCTGACTTTCATTCAAACCTTGTGATTGATAAGGTTTGGCCTCTTTAAATTGAGGGGTTTCATTGCCCAATAAAATATTCTTGAGTCTAAGAGTATGATCATCTTCTATTTTGATCAATTTCTTTAATGCTTTGTTCATCTCCTTGTAGGAGCTTTCATCAAAGAGAAGTTGTACGCCCAATTGCCCATTTTTCATCCAATAGGGTTCATCATCACTATTTAAGGTGATCAGCATCTGATCCTTAGACACGTTATTCACTACACCATTCACGCTTTCTTTATTCTCACCTTCAGCGCTAAAAAAGCTTACTAGTTTGCCTGATGAAAACAGATGAGGCTCTTGATATTTTTCTGGTCGCCTTACGCTAATGACTAAACGTTCTCCTGCATTAAATCGAGTATTCTCTATTATGAGTGGAAACCAACATACGCCTTGTTTCCTTCGTTCAGCAATCGAAGTATCGCTCATTTTCAGTTTGTATTGATGGAGGTCTTCTTCTTTCTCTATTTTCAGAAGCTCAATAAGTCGCTTAATTCCCTGATCTATGTCTGACATAAAAATTATTGATCCGTAAATATAGGAAAGGAACCACCAGCCTATATTGTTTTGTTACTACTGATATTAATTAATCAGAATACTATATGTCTAAATTCAGTGAACTAATCAATGGCGACCAACCCGTGTTGGTCGATTTTTTTGCCACCTGGTGTGGCCCATGCAAAATGATGGCGCCAATGTTGGATCAGCTTAAAAGCGAGATTGGTGACAAAGCTAGAATTGTAAAGGTGGATGTTGACAAGAATCAAGCCGCTGCACAGAAATATAATGTGAGGGGAGTGCCTACGTTGATATTATTTAAAAATGGCAAGATCAAATGGCAGCAGTCCGGTGTGGTTCAACCAGCCCAACTAAAGCAGGTGATTGAGCAATACAGTTAATATTATAAAATCTGATTTGAGTGATTGGATAGGCTACTTCCAGAGCCAATATGTAATTGATAATTCAATCCATATCCTTAATTTTTTTTGGATTTTGAGTCTGATTAATTTTTTTTGTAGTTGATAAAACTAAAATGCAATAAAATCGTTTTAATCGTATAGCTACATTGAATGATAGTAATACTTTTATGAGCGGTATCACCAAAAAATTTCTAATTATAACCTTACTCCTTTTCGGTGGAGTTGGGCTATATCACGAAAGTGCAGGAAATGGCTTAGTGCCACTCACAGAGGAATCAGTTCCAAAAGAAGTGAAAGAGTCTTCACTTCTTTGCAATGAAAGGCAGAAACAGCGCACCCAATCGCTGGTTTATGTTGTTAAGAATTGGAATTCTTATAGCGCATCAGTTCCTAAAATGCGTAGGTCCAATCATTTTGTTAAAACAGATCTTTTTATTCGAAATAGGTCACTCTTGCTTTAGAGGTTAATGCTGGTTCATAATTATGGGCCATTTTTCTGAATGATGACTTCCTAATGTTAGGAGGTCTCTAACAATACTCTATTCTAAACAGAAAAAACGCTGGTCACTACAAAAATCATTTAACCATGAAGAAGAAAACATCAATGCTCGAATACTGTAAAATCATTTTGTCTAAGGTATGTTTCGATAGCAAATTGTACCGCAAGGAATTTCGCAAATCAAGGCGATGGCTTACTACAGCCGAACAAGAAGAATTAAAGCACTGGCTGAGAAAAAATAAGCTTATTCCCAGTTATCAATTGAATAGGCAAAACTAAAATCATAATTGGAACGAAGCGAGAAGAATACAGCAGATAACTATTAACCTCTTATTCATACTATGGAATTATCAACCTTGTGGATAGCCTTTAACGCATTCATAATCCTGATGTTATTTATTGATTTGGGGGTTTTTCATAAAAAATCCCACGAAGTCTCGTTAACGGAAGCACTTACCTGGACTGGTGTTTGGGTTGCCTTGGCCTTGACGTTTAATGTCTTTATCTATTACTATTTTGGTGAGGATAAGGCCTTTGAATTTCTTACCGGATATGTTATTGAAAAATCTCTCAGTGTAGATAACATTTTTGTAATGGTTTTAATTTTCTCTTACTTCAATGTACCCAGTAAGTATCAACACAAGGTCTTGTTTTGGGGAATATTGGGAGCACTCATAATGAGGGTCATATTCATCTTAGCGGGAGTTGAGCTCATCCAAAGATTTCACTGGTTGATTTATGTATTTGGAGCTTTTTTGATCGTCACTGGTGTGCGAATAGTTACTGCCGGAGAGGAAAAGTTGCAACCTGATAGAAATCCACTTGTTAGATTAGCACGTAAATTTTTTAAAGTAACACCTGACTTTGTCAATGATAAGTTTTTTGTAAAAAAGAGTGATGGATTGTGGGCGACACCTTTGTTTCTTGTTGTGCTGGTAGTAGAGTTTACAGATCTCATTTTTGCTGTTGATTCAATTCCAGCAATTCTTGCAATAACCAGTGACTCCTTCATCGTTTACACCTCTAATGTGTTTGCTATTTTAGGATTGCGATCACTTTATTTTGCTTTGGCCGGTATTGAAAAATATTTTTACCATCTGAAATATGGTCTATCAGTCATACTGGTTTTTGTAGGTGTCAAAATGTGTATTTCAGATTTTTACAAAATTCCTATTGAGATTTCATTAGCTGTTATTGTGTTAACACTGTCTTTTGCGGTTTTAACTTCTATGGTTATGCAATCACAGGAGAAGAGAAACGAACAATTAGAATAAGTAGTCTAGTTTCCCGGGCGGCTTATGTTGATAGTCGCCCGTAGATATATTCTGGATTACTTGGAAGCATTTTACAGATAAACGCGTTTTAAAAAAAATTAACCTTCGAACCAAAAATGACTAGATTTTAGTTTTTACCGCTCCCTTTACTTCCAAACTTTTTTCATCCTGTAAATAAAGAATCAGTAATTTTTCTTTAGAAGTAAATTCTGATAATTCGATGGATAATGAGCCACTATCATCAGCATTAATTGCTTTCAGGCTTCTTACCACATTATCATGTTTTAATGTTTTGCCATGATTCTCACCTCTAGGCACATAATTCTCTACATGGCGTTCAACAATGGCTGCATTGAGAAGAAGGTTAGTTGGCTGTTTGTCCAGAGAATAAGAAAAGGTGAGCTTACCACTGTGCACTTTTAAATCAGAAATTGAGATAGAAATTGGATCAAGGTCAATTTTATTAAGTGCATTATTCAATTTGGATTCATAAGAGCCAACAAACTCATACTTTCCATTCACTATCATTTGAGGCGTGTAAATGGCATTTAATTTAAAATGGCTGCCATATTTCCGCTGCCTCTTAGTAAACTCTTCACTACTGTATGGGTCTTTCCAGCCCAAGTAATTCCAATAGCTCACATGATAGGAGAGGGCAAATACGTTATCATTACCGGCAATTTTACTCAGTACTGCATCTGCAGCCGGACAGCTGGAGCAGCCCTGTGAAGTAAATAGCTCAACTACGGCAATGGATTCACTTTTAACAGGTTTGGTTTCTTCGAAATGAGTGAATGAAATAATAAAAATGGAACTACTTATAATGAGGAGTAAGGCTAATCGTTTCATACAATAGTATACTCCTATTGCATCTTGCGGTTATGTAAGTTGAAAGACAATCTGAGTTATTTGTTAATTTAAAGTGCTTATGGTTCTTTTTTGTCTATTTTTCAGAACCAATATTCTTGCTGGCTTTTGATGTTGTAAACTAATCAGAATCTTATGATAAAATATCTTATTGCTTACCTACTTATAGTTTTTTGTGTTGATATTCAGGCTCAAACAATAAGCTGGCAAGATTCTTCAAGTAATTCGGTAGTTTACTTACATATAGATGAGGCTGATTTTAAAGAACATAAACACAGAACTTCGCCCAAGTTTGATGTGATAGAAGCCCCATCGAAGCATCATCAAGCTATTTTAGCAACTATGAGCACAGCACTCAGAAAATATCCAATTGAAGTTATCAATGAACACTTTGAAAAAATGTATGTGTATGAAGAATTTGATAAAAAACGAATTGCGATGGGTATTTACCTTGGTAGGCACGGATTTTTCTTTGCTGTAAGATATAAGGATGATGGTTCAATAGACACGGAGATACTCGAACGTTTGATCCATCATGAGTTTTCGCATCGTTTATTCATGTTTGAAAATAAAGGTTTTGATGATAAGGCATGGACAGCAAATAACTCTTTGAAGTATGGGGAAATTAAAAGCTATCAGCAGAATTTAGATTCAGACCTATTTGATAAAGGGTATATCTATAAATACAGTGTTATGAATAAGTTGGAGGACTTTTCCACTTTTGCGGAAAACCTGTTTGTGAGTAAGCCGGGGTTTTGGGAAGCAATTAAAAGTCATGAAACATTAAGGAACAAATTCAAAGTTGCTAGTGAGTTTTACGAATCAATTGACCCACAATTCAACGAAGCCTATTTTTTAAATATGCACGGTGTAATCCTAGATTGACATCTTAGGATGTCTTTTCATTTGCCTCATTAGATCTTCTCTAATAATTTCACACCATGCAGGAATTTGTGCTTAGTGGTGTATTACTCAATCTCTTAAAAGAAAAGGCGATTTTCATACCTGATCATCGCATTCTTTTAATCTCAGATCTGCATTTAGGTAAAGTCAATCACTTCAGAAGGTCTGGAATTCCTGTACCTCAAAAGGCGAATGATCGCAATATTGAATTGTTGATAGACCTTCTTCAGCAGCAAAAGCCTGAGCGAGTCATTTTTTTAGGAGATCTTTTTCATAGTCATTATAATGCAGAGTGGGAAGTTTTCGGACAGGTACTCAAAGCTTTCCCAGAAATACAATTTGACTTGGTTCAGGGTAATCATGACATTATGAGTCCGTACCAGTATGAGAAATTGAATATACAAGTGCATAAAGATCAATTGCAATTGGCCCCATTATTATTGTCTCACGAACCTTTAGAGAGTCAGTTTGAAGGCTATAATCTAGCCGGCCATATTCACCCGGCAGTAAAACTTCAAGGTGCTGCCCGACAAAGTTTGCGTTTACCTTGCTTTCATTTTGGCGAAAAACAGGGACTCATGCCTGCCTTTGGCGAATTTACAGGGGCTTACACTATCAAACCTAAAAAAGGAGATGATGTATTTGTGATTATGGATGATTCTGTGGTTAAGGTGGGCTAGATAATACTCAAATTACTCTTTTACTTAAGGTCAATGTTGACGAAGGAGTTATTTCCCTCAATGAGTAAAAACAGATAAAATTTTTGGGCTGTCTTTCCAACTAACCTTACTAAGCTTCAAAAGCTTAGTAAGGTTGATCTTCAAGCTCCTTCGTTCGACAAGGAAGGTCTTCTCAAGTTAGTACATCAATTGTTAAAAGTACCGTAAACCCACTTAGTAATTCCGATAGCTATCGGACTCCTTTTGTCGGCATGACACATAATTTTAGATTTTTCCACTGAGTTACAGAGACCTTATTTTTAATTGATTATTAATCACCGTACTAAAAATCAAATTACTCTATACGATAAAGTCATCCTGACGAAGGAAGGATCTTCCTAAGTTCGAACTACAATTGAAAAAAGTATCGAGAACCCCACTTAGTAAGATGCCTCCTTTTGTCGGCATGACACATAATTTTAGATTTTTCCTGTGAGATACAGAGAGTCAACTTTTGATTTGTTTTAGTCACATCACTAAAAAATCAAATTACTCTATACAATAAAGTCATCCTAACGAAGGAAGGTCTTCTCAAGTTAGTACATCAATTGTTAAAAGTACCGTAAACCCACTTAGTAAGTCCGATAGCTATCGGACTCCTAATGTCGGCATGACAGTATTTGATAGTATGAAATCATGTTTTAAAAAAAAATCAAATTATTTTTTCACTACCTTGTAACATACTGCCATCACGGTCGTCTTGCCTATGAATATGAGTTTGGAAGCTTTTAAAACAAGAGTATTACCCACTAAGGATAAGCTATTTCGATTTGCTCTTAAGTTAGTAGGTGATGCCGATGAAGCGCGGGATATCGTTCAGGAAGTTTTCATTAAAGTATGGAACAAGCGTAGTGAAATGGATGAACTGGAAAATATGGAAGCCTGGTGCATGCGTGTGACCAGAAACCTTTCATTAGACAAGTTAAAATCCAAAAAACGTAAGCTAACCGATAGTCTGGAACCAACTCATGAGATTAGTATGGGAGACAATGTAACTCCCTATAAATCAGCAGAGTTAAGTGATACAATGATTAAAATAGGAACATTTATTTCATCTCTACCAGACAAACAGAAGCAGGTAATACAGCTTCGAGATGTGGAAGGGTATTCCTATCAGGAGATATGCGACATCCTAGAAATAGATATGAATCAGGTGAAAGTAAACCTGTTCAGAGCAAGAAAATCAGTCCGTGAGAATTTATTAAATGCGAATGCGTATGGACTCTAAAAGAATTGAAGAATTAATAGCGAAATACTGGGAGTGCGAAACCACCCTGGAAGAGGAGAAAGAACTGAAAAGCTACTTCTCAAGTGGTGAGTACGATGCAAAGTTTAAAGATATAGCCCCATTATTTCAATATTATACAAATGAAAAGGAATCGGCTTCATTAGATGGTTTGTTTGATGAACAGGTGCTGGCAGAAATTGAACAAGGTGTATCATCAGCGCCTAAAAAGGGCAGAGTGTTAAGTATGTTCACCAATATTTCTAAAGTGGCCGCTGTAATACTAGTGGTTGTAGTTGCCGGGTATTTTATCCAGCAGGAGATTAAAGAAAAGGAGCAGCCTTATTTAACAGATACTTTTGAAGATCCTGAAAAGGCATTCGAAGAAACAAAAAAGGCACTTCAATTAATAAGTAAAAACTTCAATAAAGGCAGAAAGCAAGCTAAGAAGCTTTCAACATTTAACGAAGCACAAGAAAGAGTAAAAGAAAATAATCTATAAAGAATAAAGACATGAAGAAGGTATTAACAGTATTGATAGTTCTGGCAGCTTTTGCAGCAAACGGACAAGATGCTATATCACGGTTTTTTGAAAAGTACGCTGACGATGAGACATTTACAAATGTGACCATCACGAGCAGAATGTTCAGTTTGTTTACTGATCTCGAAATGGAATCGAAAGAAGATCAGGAAATATTAGATGCCATTAGTAAGCTGAAAGGACTGAAAATTTTGGCCAAAGAAGAGGTAAATGGCAAGTTAATGTACAAAGAAGCGTTGGCCTTATTGCCAAAAGGAGAGTTTGATGAGCTGATGTCTATCAGGGAAGAGGACAAAGACATGAAGTTCATGATCAAAGAGAAGGACAAGAAGATCAGTGAATTGGTGATGGTTATGGGTGGCGATAGGGAGTTTTTTATATTAACAATCTTCGGTGAAATTGATCTGAAGCAAATGGCTAAAATATCCAAAGCCATGGATATCGATGGCCTCGATAATCTCAACAAACTGGATAAAGGAAACTAAATAATAATTAACAACTCAAAATAAATAACAACATGAAAAAGTTAAGTCTAATAGTAGCAGCATTGGTCATCTGTGGGAGTGCATTTAGCCAAAGCAAATCGGTAGAAGCATTTCACAACAAGTACAAAGATGATCGTGATGCTTCAGTGGTAACACTCAATGGAAACATCTTTGGTTTGATCTCCAACATCGCTGGGTTCTCTGAAGAGGAGGATGCGCAGACAGTTTCAAGAATTGCAAAAGGAATAAACTCAATGAACGTTCTGGCACTACCTATGGACAAAATAGGCATCAGTGTAAAGGAAATCGACAACCTGAGAGATGATATCAAAAAAGAAGGCTATGAAGAAATGATGACTGTTAGAGATGGCAGAGAAAGAGTTTATTTCCTTGCTAAAACCAACAAAAGTCAGATTAACAATATGCTGATTTTAACAAATAAGGATGATGATGAATTTGTATTGATCAACCTGGATGGTATTCTGGAAATGAAAGACCTGGCTTATTTAGCAGATCATCATAAAGAGTGGAGTAAGTAAGGATTAATAATTGAATGAGTGTCATCCCGAAGGCATGAGGGATCTTACTAAGTGACTGATCGCAGTTTAAGTAAGATCCTTCCTTCGTCAGGATGACATATCTTTTATATATTTAACTTCTCAATTAATAATTGTCTATGATAAAGACACTCACAATATTGCTTTTGGCACTACCCGTCTTTTGCTTATCACAAAGCAAAACCACAAAGGAGTTTCATGAAGATCATGAAGATGCCTTTGTTTTATTTTTTTACAGCAATACACTCAAAATGCTCAATCAGGATGATAACCCTGAGTTTGAAGAGCTGATTAAGGATATTGATAAAATGAAATTCATCAGAGTAGATAAGGCCGCTGAAAATGTGGGTAAGGATGATTACAAAGAGTTGGTAGCGAGTTATTACGATGAAGATTTTGAAGACCTGATGACTATGCGCCACGAAGGTATGAACGTAAATGCCTACATTCAGGAAGATGATGGTGTAACTACCGGTATTGTGCTATTAATGCAGGATGAAGAGAGTCTTTCCATTTTAGATATCAAAGGCTCGGTAGCTATCAGTAAATTGGCAACACTTATTTCTAAAGTTCAAAATTTTAACTAACCATTTATGGAGTCAGTTCTGACGATCAATAATCTTACTAAAAGGTATGGCCGACTCGTGGCTGTTAACGACCTCTCATTGGAAATCAAAAAAGGAGAAGTATTTGGCATATTGGGCCCTAACGGTAGCGGTAAAACCACTACACTAGGAATGCTGTTGGATGTCATTCGTAAAACCAGTGGAGATTTCAAATGGTTCGGTAAGCCTGCAACAAAGGAAATGCGCAAGAAGATAGGTGCTATATTAGAAACACCTATTTTCTATCCGTATTTATCGGCAGTGAAGAATTTGGAAATTGTTGCTGAGATTAAGGGCGCGCCTAAAGAGAACATTGAACCTGCCCTTAAAAAAGTTGAGCTATTTGAGCGTAAGCACGATAAATTCAAAACCTATTCATTAGGTATGAAGCAACGTTTATCTATTGCCTCGGCCTTGGTATGCGACCCTGAGGTAATGATTTTAGATGAGCCTACGAATGGCCTTGACCCACAAGGAATTGCAGAAATACGTGAACTGATTAAAAGTATTGCGAAAGATGGCAAGACCATTATACTTGCCAGTCACTTGTTGGATGAAGTACAGAAGGTGTGTACCAACTTTGCGGTGTTAAAGAAAGGAAACTTACTTTATTCAGGGTTGGTAGATGATATTGACAAAGGCGAAGTAAATGTGGAGGTTGCGTCTGATAACCCTGATTTATTTAAGGAGTTGGAAGCTTGTGATTTTGTATCTAGGGTTTCGGAAGATATGGGCAAATACATGGCTTTACTGATGGGCGATAAGCAAGCCGCAGACCTCAATAAATATTTATTCGATAAGGGAATTATGGTGTCTCATCTTATCACCATGAAAAAGAGCCTTGAAAAACAATTCCTTGAACTATTAGCGGAATCAGATAACGCATAAGCCTAACTACACTTTTATGAATATCATCAAACTAATAAAAATAGATTTAATAAAACTTACCAACTACAGGGCGTTTAATGTGCTTATCGGGTTATATGCACTGCTTATTGTGAGTGTACCTGTATCGGTTACAGAGTTTTTAAAATGGTTAAAGGTAAAAGGAGCGGAGTTCGAAAATTTCGATCCGATGAAGATTCCCATTCTTCATTTTCCTGATATCTGGCAGAATGTCACGTATGTATATACTTTCTTAAAAATATTTTTAGCCATTGTGGTGATCATATCGGTATCTAATGAATTTTCATACAAAACAGTAAGGCAGAATATTATTGATGGACTTTCCAGAACCGACTTTTTAATTTCTAAAGTGGCGACCATCTTATTATTATCTGTAGTTTCTGCCATACTGGTTTTTGTAACTACCTATGTAACCGGCTGGAT
This sequence comes from Fulvivirga sp., assembly GCF_040220315.1. Lineage (GTDB taxonomy): Bacteria > Bacteroidota > Bacteroidia > Cytophagales > Cyclobacteriaceae > Fulvivirga. The sequence continues at coordinate 5,167 of NZ_JAVJUY010000355.1, read as the reverse complement.
TTACACACCAGATGTAAGCATTAGTGAAAGTTTAGAAACCAGCAGTTTTGTATTCGCCTATTTTCTAGATTTGATTGGCTACTTGCTGTTTGCATTCCTGCTTACAGTCATTCTAAAGCGCTCTGCTTTAACCATTTTCATACTTATGCTCTACCGCCCGATTGAGTTTACCATAATGGGTATTTTACCTAGTAGTTTGGATGCGTTGGATAATTATTTTCCAATGCAAGTGTTAAGCAGCCTAATCGAAGTGCCATTCCCACGTTACTGGTTCCAGGAAATTCAGGATTATGTGGCTTGGGATGCAGTGGCAGTGGTGATAGTTTACATTGCTCTTTTTGTTTACGCGATTCATGCGAAGCTGAAGAGTAGTGATTTGTGATATTGGTGAAAGATTTGTATCCAATTACAATATCTTCATTTCTAACTCATTTCACAATGTTCTCAATGTCTTCCTTTATTGATTGATCTGTTAGGTTACTCAAAAAGTGATGAATGAGAAAAGCTATAACTAATCCTATTACAGTAAACGAAATTGGCCAGTCAGTAAATTCAATAGTTATTATAAGACTCAGTGATGAAATCAATAGATATGATATTATTCTAAAAGTCCAGTCTCTGCTTATTTGAAGAGTTAATTCTTTTTCCTTAATCTCAATAAAAAATGGATCGGTGTATTTAATATCAAAATATCCTTGCCTTATATTTGGTTTACGCCAAACTTTAAATTTTTTATTATTGATTTTATCTCCATAGTATCTTTCAGCAATTTCTATCGTTCCGATTTTTTTATGATAATTAAAATCAATTGCTTTCTCTATCTTCTCAACTATTTGTTGATTTTCATATTCTGATCTTATAAGTACCTTGTAATATCCTTTCATAACTACAACTAATGACAGAATTTAAAACCAATTAGCTAGATATTTTTTCATCGTGCATAATCATTTATTATAGAGAAATATCACTGTGTTATAATCACCCCTAATGAAATCCAAAGTAGCATCTTTATAAATCAATTTCAATAGTTTTTATCAAAGTCTCAGGAGTGAAAATGGCAATTTTAGATTTTTTATAGTCTTTGGTATTACGGGTTAAAATTGCTTTTAGCCCTTTAATTTTCTGTGCTGTTGAGTATTGTATGGCATCTTCAAAATCAGAGAAACTACTGTCAAGTGCATTTTTTAAGTCAGTCTCATCTACCTCAATAACAGAAATCAATGCTAACAATTCGTGTATAATACTTCGAGCTTTTTTTTCTCCCACTACTTTCTTTATTACGTAATGTATATTATTAATGCACAGTGCAGATGTGTAAAGTTGAATTATACCCTTATCACTTAAGTTTAAAATCTTGGAAGATGCTTCCGCATGAGGTTGTCTGTCAATCAAAAAATCTATGATAACATCTGTATCAATGAATATTTTAAACCCCATGCTTTTTATTTATTTCGGCTTCTAACGTTTTTTTATAATCAAAATCTGCATCAACCTTTAAAATACCTTGTAGTTTTTTAATCCTGGGTGAAATATCTTCTGTATTCTCTATTTCTTTTGCATCTATGAGAAACTTGAAATAGTTTTCTACCATTTCTGATAAACTTCGTCCTTTTTTAGAAGCATATTTTTTGGCCGCTTCAATGATTTCCTTTTCAAGGGTCAGTGTTAATTTGGTATTCATACACGTGTTTATTATTAAGGATTAACACGTGCAATATATGAAAAAGTTTCTATTAAAGAGGAAAAATTGTTTGATAGCTATTCAAACAGTATCGGTAACCAAAGAATAATAGCCTACATCCAAAATTAGCGCTTATATGGAGAATCACTGCGTTATAATCACCCCTAACGAAATCTCCAATCCTGTAAAATCCAGCGTAGCATCTTTATAATCTACTTCTCTGGTCACTAATGGTCCGGCCATATTGCCTCCGGTATAGCTGCCTTTAATAGGGAAGTCAGCACCGCCAATATAGTAGTTCACTTCAAAGCTTAAGCCCCATTGGCTGGTTACGTACACTACATACTCAGCGCCAAACATCACTCCAAAACCAAGGCTGCTATCAAAGTCCACATCCGAATTAGCTACATCCCAACCTTCAAAAGTACGAATGGCCTTATCCAGATTGCCTGTCATAATATTATTATCAAATGTGCCAAAACCAAAACCACCGCCTTTGACTTTAAACTCCTGGTTTTGTGTTACATATTGCAAAACCAGTTCAGCAGGTATTAGCATTGTAAAGTTAGGCCCAACAATTGGGTCTTTAGTTTGTAAATCACCCAGATCCGTTACATTCATGCCCGACATCCTGTAAAGTGAAAAACCACTTTGAACCACTATAAAATCACCAAACTGAATGCCCAATCCGCGCAGTGAAAATGGACTTATGGGTGTAGAAAAGTAGCCATTCTTCGGAAGAAAGTATGAAAATGATATTCCAACTTCCTGAGCTTGTGCTGGTTTGTTTAGTGCAAACAATGAAGAGAATAATAAAACGGCAATCAGTTTTTTCATAGCGTGAATATTCTTCAACTAATTAGTAATTTTCTGAATTGATAACATAACATGTTATATCAAAATCGTACGTGTCATTCTGAATTCATTTCAGAATCTCAAAATTAGAACTGCTCCTGAACAAAAGATTCTGAATCCCTCGCCTGACCAGTCGGGCAGGAAGTTCAGAATGACGGTTTTTGTTGATTTTGATATAACGAACAACTTTAAGTTAAAACTAAGAATATATTTATGAATCTAAGACGCACCCTTTTACTTTCTCTGCTAATCATTGGTTTCTATAGTTGCACTACTACAGAAGAAATACAATATGCAGATGCTATCTATTCTAATGGTAAAATCTACACAGCGGACTCTTCCAACAGTATGGTGGAGGCTGTTGCTATTAAAAATGGTCGAATTATTTCCACAGGTGCTTTGGAAGAAGTCAATAAACTAAAAGGAGATTCAACACAATCAATTGATTTAAATGGTGCCACCATGACTCCCGGCTTTATTGAAGGTCACGGGCATATGATGGGTCTAGGTTTTAATGAATTGGATCTTGATCTCTTACCTGTAAAGTCTTATGACGAGTTGGTTAAAATAGTGGCTGAAGCTGTTGCTAATGCAGAACCTGGCGAGTGGATTTTAGGGAGAGGTTGGCACCAAAGTAAATGGAATACGGAAAATGAGATGATGGTGAAGGGTTTTCAGACGCATAATAAGCTTAGTGAGGTATCACCAAACAACCCGGTGTATTTAAGACATGCAAGTGGACATGCCGGTATAGCTAATACAAAAGCTATGGAAATTGCTGGAGTGTTACAAATGAGTAAAGAATCACTAAACGAAACTGAGGTTGACGGAGGTGAGATTATTCGTGATGAACTGGGCAACCCTACAGGCATTTTCAACGAACGTGCTATGACCTTAATTACAAAGCATATTCCAAAAAATAGTCCCGAAAGAATGGGAAAGGCGTTGCAGTTAGCCACTGAAGCTTGCTGGCGAAATGGTATAACCAGCTTTCACGATGCTGGGATAGACACAACAACCATTGATTTGTATCATCAGGCAAAAGAACAAGGCAAGCTTGGAGTTAGAATGTATGCAATGCTTACAGGATTCGACCAGTCTTTACTAAATAGATGGTATGAAAAAGGACCTGAAATTGACACGGTGGATTATCTACTTACAATTAGATCTATCAAATTAAATTGTGATGGCGCGCTAGGTTCGCGAGGTGCCTGGCTATTGGAAGAGTATACAGATCGTTCAGGCCATTTTGGAATGCCAACATTACCGATGGATTTTGTCTTAGAGACATCTAGAAAAGGTTTGGCTAATGGATTTCAAGTATGCTCACATGCCATTGGTGATAGAGCCAATCAGGAGATTTTAGACAGATATGAAAGTGCATTTACAGAGTATCCGAATATTACAGATCACAGATTTAGAATTGAACATGCGCAGCACCTACACCCAGATGATATACCAAGGTTCGGTGAGTTAGGAGTCATTCCTGCCATGCAAGCTATACATATGTCATCAGACAGGCCTTGGGCGATTGACAGGTTAGGAGAGAAGCGGATTGTAGATGGCGCTTATGTTTGGCAATCATTAATTGAGACCGGAGCAACTATCGTGAACGGGACAGATGTACCAGTGGAACCAATCGATCCTTTAGCATCTTTTTATGCAAGTGTTTCCCGTAAAACATTGGAAGGAACTCCCGAGAACGGTTATGAGCCTAGACAAAAAATGACGAGAGAGCAAGCATTAAAATCCTATACAATTAATGCGGCATATGGTGCATTTCAAGAAGAAGCCTTGGGCTCTATTGAAGTTGGAAAACTGGCAGACTTCACGGTTTTTGATGAGGATATCATGACAATACCGGAAGCTGAAATCCTCAATACAAAAGTGATAAAAACTGTGATAGGAGGTGAGGTTGTTTATGAAAATAACTAAACCCACACTTATTCTCAATGAGGGTGTTTGCAAAGCAAACATTGCCCGGATGGTTAATAAAGCTCAAAGCCACGGCCTGGAGCTTCAGCCTCATTTTAAAACACATCAATCCAAAGCTATAGGAGAATGGTTTCGTGCTTCTGGTGTCAGTAAAATAACAGTGAGTTCTGTAGGCATGGCCATGTATTTTGCTGAAAACGGTTGGCAGGACATTACCATTGCATTTCCCTGTAATATCCTGGAGATTGAAGCTATAAACGATCTTGCACAAAAAATTGAATTAACGCTGCTGGTAGACAATCAGGCTATTGTGGAGCGGTTAGATCAGGAACTTCACCATTCTGTTTCCATTTATATTGAAATAAATTCCGGTGGCAACCGATCTGGAGTACCGGTAAATGATCAGGAATTAATAAAACAACTTGCTGAGCTGATAACCTCAACGACCAAACTAAACTTAAAAGGCCTTTATAGTCATGCCGGCCACACTTATTCTGCCAATGGTGAAGAAGAAATTGTAAAAATAGGCAGTAGCTCATTAAATCAATTAATTGAGTTAAAGAACGAGCTGATGAAATACTACCCTCAAATAATCACTTGCTTTGGCGATACACCATCCTGTAGTGTATTAGATGATTTTAAAGGGATAAACAGAATTAGTCCGGGTAATTTTGTTTTTTATGATGTGATGCAAAC
>NZ_JAVJUY010000354.1:0-11658 GCF_040220315.1 Fulvivirga sp. | reverse complement strand
AAATTATCACCAAAGACTTAATCACTTTGTATTACTACCACAACAGAATGCATGGCTATGACCTCGAAGAAGTTATCTAACAAACCAGTAGGTGTAATTGGTGCAGGAAGTTTTGGGATAGCTATTGCCAATATTTTAGCTCAAAATGTAGAGGTTTTACTGTATGCCCGTGATCCGGAAGTGATTAACAAAATTGCTAACACTAAAGAACATAGAGGGCAAAAAATTCATACCAATGTTACCGCTACGGGAGACCTAAGCTATATTGCCAACAGCTGCAATGTCCTTTTCCCGATTGTTCCTTCATCTGCATTTCGGGAAATGATGCAACAATTATCTCCCTATTTACATCCTTATCATATCTTAATTCATGGAACCAAAGGCCTTGATATTTCTCTTCCTAAAGGTCAAACACTGGATACCGTAAAATCACTTGCAAGAGAAGATGTACGCACGATGAGCGAAGTGATAATGGACGAAAGTGTTGTGGTGCGTGTAGGTTGCTTAGCAGGCCCCAATTTGGCCAAGGAATTATATGCAGGGCATCCAGCTGCCACGGTTGTTGCAAGCCACTTTGATGAAGTTATAGATGCAGGTGAACGATTGTTAAGGAATGACTTGTTCCAAGTATATAGCAACAAAGACCTAATAGGTATTGAACTAGCCGGTGTTTTAAAAAACATTATTGCTATTGCCTCTGGCGTGTTAAGTGGAATGGGACATGGAGAAAATGCTAAGGGCCTGCTGATTAGTAGAGGTATGGTTGAAATGATTTACCTGGGCAAAGCCATGGGTGGTGATGTCACTGCTTTTCTTGGTCTGGCAGGAATTGGGGATCTGGTAGCTACTTGCAACAGTACGTTGAGTAGAAACTTCACTGTAGGTTATAAACTCGCTCAAGGAATGACTTTAGATGAAATATTAAAGTCGATGGAAGAAGTGGCAGAGGGCGTAAATACGATCAAAATAGTTAAGAAGATTATTGATCACCAAAAAGTAAGGGCTCCTATTACAGAAGCCCTTCATGAAGTGCTATTTGAAGGGTTATCTGTTGAAAGAGCAATAAATATGCTCATGAGATACCCTTATAATGTTGATATTGATTTTATTTAATTCCTTGTTTAATCTTTGTAGCAACGCTGCTAAGCTCCTCATTTGACGGATTTAGCTTAGGTCTTGTAAAGTTAATGTCATTCATGGTATTTAAGGGAACAAGGTGCACATGTGTATGTGGCACTTCTAAACCTATAACTGCCACGCCCACCCTTTTACAAGGAACAGCCTTTTCAACGCCTATTGCAACTCTTTTTGCAAATGTCATTAACCCCTCAAGTTGCTTATCTTCTAAGTCAAAAATATAGTCAACTTCCTTTTTTGGTACTACCAGGCAGTGGCCATGTACCAGCGGGTTAATATCCAAAAAGGCGATATAATTATCATCCTCAGCTACAATATGGCCAGGAATTTCTCTGTTAATTATTTTAGAAAAGATGGTTGACATCAGATGCCTATTTCAAGTATTTCAAAATCTATTTCTCCTCCCGGAGTTTGTATTTTGGCTTTCTGACCTGCTTTTTTACCCAACAAGCCTTTTCCTATTGGCGACTGAACAGAAATCTTACTGGCCTTCAAATCGGCCTCCTCTTCGGATACCAATGTGTAAGTGAAAACAGCACCGTTTTTTGGGTTTTTTATTTTCACCTTAGAAAGAATCGAAACTTTAGAAGTATCAATGGTGCTCTCATCAATAACCCTTGCATTACCTACCACTTCCTCCAACTGAGCAATCTTCGCTTCTAAATGACCTTGTGCATCTTTCGCTGCATCATATTCCGCATTCTCGCTTAAATCGCCTTTATCCCTAGCTTCTGCTATTTGCTTAGCAATATCGGATCGACCCTTAGTCTTAAGCTCGTTGAGCTCATTCTTTAATTTATCTAATCCCTCTTTCGTATAATACGCTACGTTTCCCATGTGATAAAAAATAAATACCTATTAAAAAGAAATAAACGGCCACAGCGCAACCGTTTTTATTGTTCTAAACATTTAAGAAACACAAAGTTAACGTATTATTAACGAATCCAAAAGGATTTATTTACCAACTAGCTCGGGAACATTTGATTTTATTTGATTGAGAATTTCCTCATCAAACTGAGCTAAATACAACGTTTTCGCCTTTGTTAGCTGTTCTATGGTAAGACCTTTTGCACCGCGTAAATCAGCCTTGTATAGGCTGGCATTTTCGATATCTGCACCAGTTAAATAACACCCTATCAAGTCAGCTTCCATTAAAAAAGCATTCTTGAAATTTGATTTAATTAAGAATGCATTATTGAGCTTAGCCTTAATCAAATAAGCATCTTTAAAATTGGCCCCACTGGCATAGGCGCCTGTTAAATCAGCCTGATTCAAATTGGAATTTTCGAGATTGGTTTGGTTTAAACGTGTGTTTTGAAGGTTGGTCTCAATAAGAAACCCATTGGACATATCTGCTGAATTCAAATTTGAGCTTGCCAGGTTAACATAGTTTAAGTTTGTTCTTGATAGATGGCAGTTTACGAGGTTAATCTCATGGATATTATGCCGGTTGAGCCTTTTTATATTACCTACTGTACGAAAAGCAGCCTCCTCTGATTCCCATAAACGGAAATCATCAATCTCATCTTTATAAGTACGTATTCGCTGTCGCATTTCGCCATTCTTATTTAACCAAAAAATTAAAATACCGATTACCGCAATATCAAAAAGCATACCGTGTGCTTCAGCCATTACCTGAGCAAAGAAGGAATCGAAATCTGCAAAATAATATTTTAAGCTAAATCCGATAACAATGAGGGCAAGTACTACAAGTACTATAGAAGACGTGAGTATAGGTTTTTCTATAATAGAATTAATATACTCAGCTAATCGTTTTCGTTGGTTTTCACCTATCATATAATGTGGAAATACTTACCTAATGTCTATATTACTAAAATGATCCTCAAATTAAAAGCACAACTGTATAAAAGGTAACGAATTAAAAGGATATCTGATGTTTAAAGAGAATCTAATTTGACCCTTAATTTTTCTATTATTACTTCATTTATTTGGCGGTACGACTCGAATGACCAACCAGCCACATGTGGCGTAAATATCACATTACTCATTTGTTTAAGGTCATCGAAGTCTTGCTGTTGACTCCTGTTAAGAGTCTTGATTTTTTCATTCTCAAGTACATCCAAGGCTGCGCCTAACACCTTTCCTGATTTTAAACCTTTGATGAGGTCTTTCAGTTTTAGAACTTCACCTCTGGAGGTATTCATTAACCAAATTGGTTTTGCAAATTTCGACAAAAAATCATCGTTAATCATAAAAGAAGTTTCATCTGTTAATGGAATATGAATACTTAGGATGTCCGTTTCTTCAAATAGCTGATCCATAGACACTTCTAAAATGTTATCTTCACTAAAGCCATTTTTGTATTTATCATAAACACATACCTTATTGACTAAATGCCTAAACTTTTGCACAACAGCTGTGCCCATATTGCCAAAACCAATTACGCCCAAATTTTTTCTTTTTAACTCAAAACCTCTATTGCCTTCTCTATCCCAATTTCCATTTCGTACTTCCATATCAGCTTTTACAATGTTGTTAACAAGGCTAAATGCCATGCCTAAACAATGTTCTGCCACTGCATTGCGATTGCCCTCCGGTGCATTTATTATTTCTATTCCTCGTGTTTCAATTTCTTTTACGTCAAGGTTGTCAATTCCGGCACCTGCCCTGCAAATAAATTTCAAGTTTTTGGCTTGTGACAGAATATCACTATTGATGAATATCTTGCTTCTTACTATTAGTCCTTCGAAGTCGTTAATAACGGTTATTATCTCTTCTTTGGTGATTTCAGGACGATAATCGGGCTCAATACCAATATCTTGCAAAAGGGAAACAATAGATATATGCATCTCATCTATTATCAGAAACTTCATCGTTTGCTTAGATTAATAAATGAACAATGTAAAAGTAGATGGCCAGCCCCAACAAATCATTGGTTGTTGTAATAAAAGGCCCTGATGCCAGCGCAGGATTGAAGCCTACTTTATTTAGTAATAACGGTGTAACCGTACCCAAAAATGATGCAATTAATACAACAAAAAACAAAGCCATTGAAACAATAATGGATAAGTTGCCCTGCCCTCCGGTGAGTAAATTAAAACCATAGACCATAAGTGAAAGTACCAGGCCGTTAATGACTGCCACTAGAAACACTTTCCCCAATCTTTTTAACATACTGCCCCCAAATGCAGAAGGATTGGCTAGACTTTGAACGACAATAGATGAAGATTGTATCCCAACATTTCCGCCTGTAGCCTGAATTAACGGAATAAAAAAGGCGATGGCTGTAATGCGCATCAGCTCTTCCTCAAATACACCAATAAATTTTGCGCTAATAAACCCTCCTATAACTCCAACAATCAACCATGGCAACCTGGCTTTAGTCAGATCCCAAACGCTGTCATCTTCCTCTACATCCCCGGCAATACCTGACATGATATTACGCTCTTCTTCTGCCAATTCTGTTATCACATCAACCACATCATCAATGGTAATTCGTCCAAGTAATTTCCCTTGCACATTGACAACCGGTATGGCCTCCAAATCGTATTTACTCATTATTTGAGCTACCTCTTCTTCAGACATGTATGTTTCAACAGAAATTAAATCCGGCTCATAAATATCAGATACTTTTGTGTTATCATCTGCAAGTATAATTCGCTTCAACGATACTCTTCCAAGTAGCTTATCTTGATTATCAACAACATACACTGAGTAAACTTTCTGTACATTTTCAGCTTGTCTTCGTATTTCTTCTATACACTGAACTACTGTCCAATTGACATTAGCCTTAATCAACTCTTTGGCCATAAGGCCTCCGGCAACATCCTCGTCATAACGCAGAAGATCCAGAATATTGGCTTCTTTTTCTGAATTGTCGATTCCGGCAATTACCTCTTCACGATCCTTAATGGAAAGCTCATTGAGGATGTCTACGGCATCATCAGAATCAAGATGATTCACTATTTCCGTAATTTCCCCGGGTTCGAAAGTCTTAAGGAATCGCTCCCTTATGTCTTCGTCAAGATCATTGATAATCTCGGCCTTTACTTCTGATGGAAGAACGTCCAATACATACTTTGAGTCTTCCGCATTAAACTCGTAAAGTAGCGTTGATATATCAGCAGGATTAATACCTGTTAGTGACTGTTGAATAAACTCAACATCTTTGCTATTGACAGCTTCCTGAAAGCGCTCTCTAAATTCATTCGATAACTCAAACTGTATTACCTGCTCCACATTTCTATTTGTTTAGTTAAGTTTACAAATTCATTTACTGACAACGTTTCAGCTCTTCTGTTAAGAATTTCCAGCTCAATAATTTGTTGGGGTAAATTTAGTGGTTTTAATGCGTTGCGCAATGTCTTGCGCCTGTTTTGAAAACCTTGTTTTACCACCTTTTTAAATAACACTTCATCACAATCTAATTTCTGATTTTGATTCCTTACCAAGCTAATTACTCCTGACCTTACCTTGGGCGGTGGATCAAATACATGTGCTTCTACAGAAAACAGGTAATTAATATCAAAATATGCCTGAAGCAGTACACTCAATATGCCATAATCTTTATTTCCCGGTGGGGAGGCTAACCGCTTAGCAACTTCATATTGTAGCATTCCCACCACGCATTTCACGCGATCTGTGTGTTCTAATAGTTTAAAAAAAATCTGAGAAGAGATATTATACGGAAAATTACCAATAATATTCACTACCGGAGCAGAAGTATATTCAAAGCCTTGCTTTAAAAAATCCCCAAAATAAATACGCCCAATTAAATCTGGAAAATTACTTTCTAGGTAATCAATAGATTCCTTATCAATATCAATGAGGTGAAGTTCTTTAGGATATTTTTGGGCCAAATATTTTGTTAGCACTCCTGTGCCAGGCCCAATCTCTAAAATGTGTCCTTGATCATAAACTTCGGCAAATGAGTTAACGATACGCGAAGCAATGTTCTCATCTTTTAAAAAATGTTGCCCCAGATGTTTTTTGGCTTTGACCATTCATTTTCAATGATTAGAAAATAATTTAACTTGCACACTAATAATAAATCGAGTAAAGATATTAAAATAATGAGTAGTAATCCCAAGGGAGAAAGCAAACCGAAAATTGGAATAACCATTGGCGATGTTAATGGAATTGGACCGGAGGTGATTATTAAAGCATTAGACGATAGCAGGATATTAAACCAGTTTATTCCTGTGGTTTTTGGTTCTACCAAAGTGCTATCTTACTACCGAAAAGCCTTTGATGTAAAAGATTTCAATTACTCCCAATACCGAGGTGATAAATATTATACCAATAAAGTAAACGTTGTAAATTGTTGGGAAGAAATGATTGAGATTAATGCCGGTCAAGAAACTCAAGAAGCGGGAGCGGCAGCCCTGAAAGCACTTATTAAATCGGTAGAATATTTAAAAACTGGTGAAATTGATGCTGTGGTTACCGCCCCGATAAGTAAGAATAATATTCAATCTGAAGAATTTAAGTTTCCGGGACATACAGAATTTTACACTGCAAGTTTTGACATGAAAGAAAGCCTGATGTTTCTAACGAATGGCAATCTGCGCGTTGGGGTAGTAACCGGACATATTCCATTAAAAGAGGTAAGTAAGAAGTTAACAAAAGAAAAGGTACTGTCGAAACTTACCATTATGGAAGAATCGCTACGTAAAGACTTTGGATTGGGTAAACCAAGGATAGCTGTATTAGGACTAAACCCTCATGCAGGTGAAAATGGCCTATTGGGTGATGAAGACGAAAAGGTCATACAACCAGCAATCTCAGACTTTAAAAATAAAGGGAAGCTGGTTTTTGGACCGTTCCCAGCTGATGGTTTCTTTGGCAAAGGTGAGTATACAAAATTTGATGGAATATTGGCTATGTATCACGATCAGGGACTCGTACCATTCAAAACCATAGCCTTTAATACCGGTGTAAATTTTACGGCAGGTTTGCCAATTATTAGAACCTCGCCCGACCATGGTACAGCCTTTGATATCGCAGGTAAAGGCCTGGCGGATGCCTCTTCCATGCGTGAGGCCATTTTTGCAGCTTACGATATTTATAAAAACCGAATTGAACATCATCCAAAATTGTGAATTGCCACTACTTAGTAATTTAGTTGCATATTGTTGTACAAATCTGCTATCTTTAACCGCCTAGTGCGACCAACTAAATCATGGATATAATTACAAGAAAACAGCTAAATATACTTATACAGCTGGCCAATTCAGATAAGCATTTCTCAAATCTTGAAAGAGAGAAAATCTATGAAATTGCACGTAAAAGGAATTTTCCCCAGTCTGAGATTAAAAATTTAATTATTAACCCTGAACCGATTGGCTCATTTGGAGCGTTGTCAGAAGATCAGAAATTTGAGTACCTATATACATGCATAGATTTAATGCTGGTAGATCAAAAAATCTTTGATAGTGAAATAACATTCTGTAGAGATATTGCAATTAAACTTGGATTTAAGCAAGGTGTAGTTGATTTTCTGAAAGATGAAATTTATAAACATCCAAAAGATTCCTTGAAATCTATGTTGATGAAAGAATATACCTGATAAAAGGTATAAATGAATCTTTTATAATTAAGAATTATCTTATTAACTTTGCAACCTTAATTTGGAAGGGAGTGGTATGAATGCGCTAGACAGATTCCATATTGATATTTTCAAGCTGAGCAATTCAACTCATTCTTACGAGTTTGAGTTTAATGATAAATTCTTTGCCGAGATTGAGAATAGCATTGTAGAGCAAGGTTCTGGTGAGGTTGTAATTACTCTCGATAAGAATGAATCGTTCATAAAGATGACGATTAATATCACTGGAAAAATTGAATTGACTTGTGATAGAAGTTTGGATCTTTTTGACTTCCCGATAAACGTAGATAAAGAAATTATCTTCAAGTATGGTGAAGAAGAAATAGAATTGGATGACAATATCGTAATGATAACCCGCGATACTCAGCGTTTAAATTTGGCGCAGTATATCTATGAGTTTATCGGTTTAGAGATTCCAATGAAGAAACTTCATCCAAGGTTTAATGATGAAAGTGAAGAAGATGAAATGGTGTACACAGACGAGGAAACGAAAAATGACGATAACAGTGAAGCAACGGACCCTCGTTGGGAAGCGCTAAAGAAATTAAAGTAAGAATTGAATAATTAAATTATAGAATAAGATGGCTCATCCTAAGAGAAAAATCTCGAAATCCAGAAGAGACAAGAGAAGAACACATTACAAAGCAGAAGCTAAACAATTAGCTGTTTGCCCAACTACTGGCGAGTTTCATTTACCACACAGAGCATTCTGGTTAGAAGGCAAACTTTACTACAAAGGTAAAGTTGTCATGGAGAAAGAAGTACTAGCATAATTCTTTGCTCGTGAAAATTGCATTAGATGCAATGGGCGGAGATTTTGCACCGGACAGTACTGTCAAAGGTGCAGGGCTGGCTGCCAAAGAACTACCCGAAGGAGTAACATTAGTTCTTATCGGGGATGAAAATGTTATTAATGGCAAGCTGGAAGAATTCAATATAGATGAATCCAACATTGAGGTAGTACATGCCTCGGATGTAATAGAAATGGGAGAGCACCCCACAAAGGCGCTCACACAAAAACCTGAAGCCAGCATTCCTGTTGGCTTTGGTTTGTTAAAGAAGGGCATGGTAAATGCATTTGCAAGCGCTGGTAACACCGGAGCCATGCATGTTGGGGCCATGTTTACCATCAAAACCATCGAAGGAATTATAAGACCTGGGATTGCTGGCTTTATGCCCAAAGAAGCCGGTGGGTTTGGAGTAATAATGGATGTAGGCGCAAATGCAGATTGCAAACCGGACGTGCTACATCAGTTTGGCCAAATTGCATCTCTTTATGCCAAACATGTTTTCGAAATAGAAAAGCCCAAGGTTGGTTTGATGAACCTTGGTGAAGAAGAACAAAAAGGCACCTTACTTACTCAAGCTGCCCATCAATTATTCAAACTTGACAAAAGTCTAAACTTTATTGGTAATATTGAGGGTCGTGACCTTTTCAATGACAAAGCAGATGTAATAGTTTGCGATGGATTTACAGGAAATGTAATTTTAAAAATGGCAGAATCCTTCTTTGATATGTTACAGGCTCGAAATATTAAAGATTCTTATTTCGATAGATTTAATTATGAAGCGATAGGCGGAAGTCCTATCCTGGGCGTAAATGGGAATGTTGTTATTGGACATGGCGTTTCTAACCCGGAAGCAATCAAGAATATGTTGCTCTTATCATTAAAAATGGCAGAAGCTAATATTCACTTGAAGATTAAAGAAAAGATTGGAGAATAAAATTTAAACTATGGCTAAGATTAGAGCCGCAATTACTGGTGTTCATGGTTATGTTCCTGATTATGTTTTAACAAACCAGGAACTAGAGACTATGGTAGATACCAATGACGAGTGGATTACTACCCGTACTGGAATTAAGGAACGAAGAATTCTTAAAGGCGAAGGAAAGGGAACCTCTGTCATTGGCGTAGAAGCCGCCAAAGGCTTGCTAGAAAAAACAAATACCAATCCTGAAGATATTGACCTCATTATTTTTGCAACCATAACACCCGATATGGTTTTTCCTGCTACTGCTAATTTGGTAGCTGCCGAAATTGGTGCCAAAAATGCTTTTGGCTTCGATATGGGTGCAGCTTGTTCAGGTTTTATTTACGCATTAACAACAGGTGCACAGTTTATTGAAGCAGGTAATTATAAGAAAGTATTGGTACTCGGTGCCGATAAAATGTCTTCAATCATAGATTACGAAGACAGAACAACTTGTATTATTTTTGGTGATGGCGGTGGGGCTGTGTTGTTGGAACCAAGTGAAGATGAAAATGGAATTATTGATGCCATTCATAAAAGTGATGGTAATGGTGCAGCTTTCCTAAAGATGAAAGCAGGTGGAAGTGCCTATCCAGCCACTGTTGAAACTGTGATGGCAAAAGAACATTATGCACGACAAGACGGGGCTACCGTTTTCAAATTTGCAGTAACAAACATGGCTGATTACGCTGCCAAGATAATGGAACGCAATAACCTAACTGCTGACGATGTTGATTGGTTGGTTGCGCACCAGGCGAACAAAAGAATTATTGACGCTACAGCAAATAGAATGGGCGTTACGGATGATAAGGTAATGATGAATATTGAAAAGTATGGTAATACTACAAGTGGAACCATACCATTGCTACTTTGGGATTATGAATCGAAGCTAAAAAAAGGTGATAACCTCGTTCTTGCCGCATTTGGTGGGGGCTTCACCTGGGGCTCCATTTATTTGAAATGGGCTTATAATTCCTAATACGATTGCGATTAACTAACTGATTTGTAACTTTATTTTTTTAAAATTTGACTAATGGCAACTACAGCCGATTTTAAAAATGGATTGTGTCTGGAATATAACAACGACTTATTTACAATAGTTGAGTTCCAGCATGTGAAACCAGGCAAAGGGCCTGCCTTTGTTAGAACAAAGCTTAAAAGCCTTACTACTGGCAAAGTGATAGAAAATACCTTTTCTGCCGGACATAAGGTAGTAACGGCTAGAATAGAAAGACGTCCTCATCAATTTCTGTATAAAGATGAAATGGGGTATCATTTAATGGATGCTTCTACTTTTGAACAAACATTTGTTGGAGATGGTGCAATAGAGAACGCCCAATTGATGAAAGAAGGACAATCGGTAGATGTATTGTACCATGCAGAAAAAGAGGAAGTAATTGGCTGTGAGCTTCCACAATTTGTAGAATTGGAAGTAACCTATACAGAACCAGGGTTAAAAGGCGATACTGCTACAAATGCAACAAAGCCTGCAACTTTAGAAACTGGAGCAGAAATTCAGGTGCCTTTGTTTATTAATGAAGGGGACAAAATAAAAATTGAGACTACAAGTAATTCATATTACGAAAGAGTAAAATCATAAATTTCAACCATTGCCTTAATGAAAGTTAAGGCCTATAAAACGATTAAGAATGAAAACAAAGGAAATAAGAGATCTAATTGACTTCATTTCACAGTCTGGTCTTAATGAGGTGAAAATTGAAACTGAAGAGTTAAAATTATCGATTAAGCGAGACCCTGATGTTAAAACTCAGGTGGTAGAAAGCAGTGTTGCTTCAGCACCTGCTCCGGCTGCTTCAGCTCCTAGTGTCGCTCCGGCACCTGCCGCAGCTGCTCCTACTCCGGCTTCAGCCCCTGCGTCAGCTGAAGGTAATTATGTTGAAGTTAAATCGCCAATGATCGGTACATTTTACAGATCTGCCAACCCGGATTCACCAGCATTTGTAAATGTGGGAGACAAAGTGGAAAAAGGTCAGACGTTATGCATTGTAGAAGCGATGAAGTTATTCAATGAAATTGAATCTGATGTTTCTGGTACTATCGTAAAGGTTGTAGCAGAAAACGCTTCTCCAGTAGAATATGATCAGGTTCTATTCTTAGTAGACCCTTCATACTTTGTCGATCTGTACAAGGATCATGTAGTGTGTAACCTTAAATTCGAAAGATTGTGTTTAAAAAAATAT
>NZ_JAVJUY010000353.1:0-12809 GCF_040220315.1 Fulvivirga sp. | reverse complement strand
CTTGGTTGAAGCCAGTATCACCAGAACCAAGATTACTTTTGCCCTATGTAAATTGAGCTTATCCCAAATGTAAGTGGCTTGCATTTATTATCTTTAAATCCTGCGTTTTGTAATACCGTTAAGAATTTGTCTCCGTCCGGGAATGCATCTACAGACTCTGGCAAATACGTATAAGCCGATGAGTCTTTGGATATCAGTCTTCCAATTTTAGGTAAAATTGCCTTAAAGTAAAAGTTGTAGAGCTGCTTAAATGGGAATTTGGTAGGTTTAGAAAACTCCAATATCACCACTTTCCCACCATTTTTAAGAACTCTATTCATATCCTTCAGCCCTTTTTCTAAGTCCTCGAAGTTTCTTACTCCAAAAGAAACGATTATTGCGTCAAAAGTATTGTCATCAAATAAGAGTTTCTCTGAATCACCCAGCTGAAGATCTATAATTTTATCCAAACCCTTCTTTTTCATCTTTTCTTTGCCCACAGCCAACATTCCCTCCGATATATCTACGCCTACAACCTTATCCGGCTTTAAGGCCAAAGCTTCAATCGCAAAGTCACCGGTGCCTGTAGCAATATCTAGAATATATTTGGGTTGATCTTTTTTAAGGTACTTGATTGCTTTTTTTCTCCATAAAATATCAATCCCCAAGCTTAGAAAGTGATTTAAGAAATCATACTTTTTGCTGATGTTGTTAAACATCTCGGCTACCTGCTGCTTTTTACCTGTTTTTTTCTCCTTGTACGGAACTACTGACATCCCTTAAGATTGGTTAAATTAACGATGCAAATATCATTCAGACAGAATGATATTCCTAATCAAAACAAGTATGATGGAGATTAGTTATTTGCCGCCCAGAACTTTGAATTCTACTCTTCTGTTAAGCTCACGACCTTCTTTTTCATCGTCATTACTTGCTAATGGCCGTTCTTCACCATAGCCTACAGCAGTAATTCTTCTGGCATCTATTCCTTTTTTAACTAGATAGTCCTTAACAGCATTCGCTCTGCGTTGAGAAAGGGATTTATTGTAATCTTTGGGACCTACATTGTCGGTATGGCCTGAAATTTCAATCTGAAGACCTGAATTTTCAGCCATCATAGATTCAAGTTTGTTCAGCTCAGGATATGATTCGTCTCTAAATGTAGCCTTATTAAAGTTAAAATAAATATTTCTAAGCACTGAGCGTGTTCCAACCCTCAACTTTCTCATGGTTACCATTCTATCCACCTTTTGAAGTTCGGCAGTAGCGGCTGGTAGGGTAACATCTAAATTCTGAAATACATAGCCACTATTTTCAACTGATAAACTATAGGTCTTACTCTCTTTTGAGCTTACTCTAAATTCAAAAACACCTGGCCCCTTATTGGTTTTACCCGCAACCAGATTATCAGAACTAGTTAAGCTCACTTTAGCTTCCAGTGGACTTTTAGATTCATCTACTACCTTTACTGTTAACATAACTGGCTGTAATTCTTCTGTTTTAGGCTTAACGGCAGTTAATTCTTTGGTTTCTTCTTCTTTGGCCTCTGTTTCAACACTTTCCGCATCTTTTGAAGCTAACGTTTCACCTACTTCATCCTCTTGCAGTATGGTCACCATGTAAATATCAGTGAAGCCCATTCCATCTTCCCGCACAGAAGCATAGTAGCCTCGTTTACCATCTTTTGTACTCACAAAAAAGATGTCGTCATCCGGTGTGTTGATTGGAAAACCCAGATTCTCGGGCTCACCCCACTCGCCTGCCGCACTGTCGTAAGTTGATTTGAATATATCATAACCGCCCATACCTTTTCTTCCTAAAGAGCTGAAATAGAGCGTTTTACCATCATAATCTATAAATGGCGCATCATCGTCATATTCGGTATTGATTTTAGCACCAAGGTTTTTAGAGCGTGCCCACTCGCCATTACGATCTTTAATACTATAATATATATCTATACCTCCTTGTCCTCCAGGTCGATCACTTGCAAAAAATAAAATCTGACCATCGGGTGAAATAGAAATAGAGGCTTCTTTAAAACCCTCTGAGTTTACGCTTTCGCTGAGCGGTTGTGGAAATGTCCATGTTCCATCTTCTTTTCGATCTGACTCATAGATATCCCCGTTATTCTCATCCTTGTAAAGAAATAATTGTGTACCGTCTGCAGAAAGAGCGAGATTAGAATCATGGAAAGGTGTATTTACAACATTACCAATGTTTTCTGCTTTACTCCACTCCCCATTTTTCTTTGTACTTATAAATATATCTTCATAAGGCTTATTGTCAGAAAATACATTTTCGTTTAAGTTTCCTTCCCTTCTTCTTGAAGTAAAAATTAAAATCGTTTCATCTTCGTTTAACACAGGGCCATACTCTTCATACTCTGAATTGATGGCACTACCTACATTAACAATTGAGTAATGTGCAGGATTGGCTATAAATTCAATCGCATTCTTGCACTCATAAATTTTGCGATCTACCACTGACAATTCAATTCTATCCCTACCTCGATAACCATCTCTATCGATAAGTTTTTGTCTATATCTGTTATAATATGCGAGTGCTTTGTCGAATTCCATGCCATAGTGGTAACTCTGGCCTATCCAATATTCAATGTCAAATCGATATTCTGTATCCAATTCTAATACTCTTAAAAAGTATTTAACCGCATTCTTTTTACCTACCGTTTTTAAGTAAAAATCACCTGCTCTCCAATTTGCAATAATGTTTGATGGGTCTGCCTCCGCAGCTTGCACATAAATATCCCTTACATCCACTAATGGTTGTGCAGCATCCATCATCGTTTCAGCAAGCTCAATGTAGGTTTGGGCTGTTTCTTTCGCATTTTCTTCTTGTGCAATAGAGCTAAGGCTAAACCCCAGTAATAGAGTTAGAAAAAATAAGAGCCTTAATTTATGATACATTTTCAATGTTATTTCAAGTCGTTGACTTAGTTAAAAAAATTACGTTCTATTGAGACGAACGTTCAATATGCTAATATTTAAGCAATAATAAAATTAATTTTTATTTCAAGTATTACTTTAAGTCCAAAAATTTACATCCTTGCAATTAAGCAAATAAATATAGTTAATTGTTTTAATTTTAACAATTTGCCCCTTTATGGAGATACTCCAATCAGAGTTTGTAAAAAGTAGCAGTAAAATTGAAGAGTGCCCGGAAGCAAAGTACCCTGAATTTGCATTTATAGGTCGATCCAATGTTGGTAAATCATCTTTAGTGAATATGCTGGCTAACAATAAAAAGTTGGCCAAAGTATCGGGCAAGCCCGGCAAAACACAGCTTATTAATCACTTTTTAATTAATAATAATTGGTTTTTGGTTGATTTACCCGGTTATGGTTGGGCAAGAGCATCTAAAACGGATAAAGCAAAATGGGGTGAAATGATTCATGATTACATTGTAGGAAGAGAAAGCCTACAGAATGTATTTGTTTTGGTGGATTCCAGGCTCACTCCTCAACCTATAGATGTGGAGTTTATTAATTGGCTTGGTGAAAATGGCATACCGCTGGCAATTATTTTTACAAAAAGTGATAAACAGTCCAAAAACAAAAACCAGTCTGCTATAGCTAAGTATAAAAAGGTATTGAAATCCACCTGGGAAGAACTCCCTCCCATGTTACTCACCTCATCTGCCAGTTTTGAGGGAAAAGAGGATGTACTAAAGTTTATAGAAAACTACATTCCTTAACGTTATTCACTAAAATCTTTTAGCTTTGAGCCTCAATTTTTAAACACTATGGAATACAGCGAAATAGCTTCAGTATCGGGCAAAGGCGGACTTTTTAAAGTAGTAAAACCGACAAGAACAGGCGTTATATTGGAGTCCCTTGATGAGAAAAAACAAAAAATAGTGGCTAGTGCCACACAGCGAATATCAGTTTTAAGCGATATTTCTATTTACACTACTACTCAGGAAGGGTCAATACCTCTAGAAGAGGTTTATAAAAAGATTTATACTGAGTTTAAAGACGACTTGGGTGTTACGCAAACCTCTGCTCCTGATGAGCTAAAGGCATTTATCAAGCATGTGATTCCGGATTATGATGAGGCACGTGTTTATGTATCTGATATTAAAAAGTTAGTGAATTGGTATGGCAGCTTGTTGCAACATGCTCCTGAACTTTTAAAAGAAAAAAAGAAGGAGGAGAAAGCCAAGGAAGTTAAATCAAAGAAAACAGCCACTAAAAAGAAAAGTGAATGAGTGAGGATCTTCTCACCACATCTCAACTGATAATTAAGGACTTTAATCTCGATGATAGTGATCTTCCATCTGTTAAAAAAATGGAAGATCTAAGAGCAGCACTATTACAAATAGTGAACTACTTACTTAATAATGATTTTGAGCGATTTATTCTAGCCATGTACCGCATTGACATCAGTGAGACCAAGGTTAAAACTGTGTTAGCTACTGCAGCGCCAGAAAATATTGCGTCCGAATTAACGGATTTAATTATTCAGCGAGAGTTGCAGAAAGTTGAGACAAGAAAGAAGTATAGCTCTAATTAAAGAACGACTCCGCTTTTTCTACCATCTCTTTCGAACCAACAAAGAATGGTACTCGCTGATGAAGTTCATCCGGTTTGATATCTAATACGCGCTTAGTTCCTGTTGAAGCTAGTCCACCAGCCTGCTCAATAATAAAAGCAAGGGCATTGCACTCGTACATTAGCCTTAATTTACCATTCACATCTTTTGCGGTTTGCGGGTAAATATAAATTCCTCCTTTTAAAAGATTTCTATGAAAATCAGCCACCAAAGAGCCAATGTACCGGGCTGAGTGACCTGATTCTTTGCAATGTTCAACATATTGCTTTACTGGTTCAGGAAAACTATTGTACGAACCTTCATTTATAGAGTATATTTTGCCTTGTTCTGGTATAGACATATTGGGATGAGATAAAAAATACTCACCAAGTGAAGGCTCATAGGTAAAGCCATTTACACCATGGCCTGTAGTATATACCAACATAGTAGATGAGCCATATAGCAGATACCCTGCAGCTACTTGCTCAGAACCTTTTTGTAAAACATCAATCTCCTGAATAGGTGATCCCACAGGCGTCACTCTTCTGAAAATAGAGAAAATGGTACCTATGGACACATTAACATCTATGTTTGACGAGCCGTCTAAAGGATCGATGGCAATTACATAGCGTCCATCGTTATTTAAATCAACAATTTCATCATCTTCTTCAGAAATAACTGCACAAGCCTCACCGCCTTTGGATAGTGCTCTGGTAAATCGAATGTTTGCCAATACGTCTAATTTCTGCTGGTCTTCTCCCTGAACATTTTGCGTGCCAATGGCTCCTACAATATTGATAAGGCCCGCCTTGTTAATTTCACGGTTTACCACTTTTCCTGCCAGGGCTATGTCCCTCAAGAGTTGGGATAATTCCCCTGTAGCAAACTGAAATTCATCTTGTTTTTTCTTGATGTATCTGTCCAGGGTTGTTCCAATAGGTAAGGCTATGCGCGAATCTTCCATAAAATATAGAGAGGCTTTAAAATAAGGAATATAAACTGCTATTTTGGTGCAAATTTAGAAGATTAAATCAATCATTCAATCGTTTGCGGAATATGAAGGTTTTCAAGTTTGGTGGGGCGTCCTTAAAAAGTGCTGATGCCATTAAAAATATGGCTACTATTGTGCGCCACAATGCACAGGCAGAATTAGTAGTAGTGGTGTCTGCCATGGGAAAAACCACTAATTCATTAGAAGAGCTTTTGAGTAAATATAGAAAAGGAGAATCCTCCTCCTTAGACCTATTAAAAAAATATCATTTAGATATTTGTGACTCTCTATTTCAAGATAAAAATTTAATAACAATTAAACTTGAAGGACTATTTAGTGATTTGCTAACTAATCTATCTCAAACAGGACTAGCTTACGACCAACATTACGATCAGGTGATTTGCTATGGTGAGTTGCTTTCTTCGCAAATAGTATCTGACTATTTAATAGAGGCTGGTCTGAATATTTCCCTTGTTGACAGCAGGAAATTTGTGATTACCGATGACAATTATAGAAATGGGTATGTAGATTGGGATGAAACAAAAAAAAGAATCACACATTTAAGGTTGGATTTGACTGAAGGAATAGTTCTTACCCAAGGTTTTATTGGAGGCACCAAGGATGGCCACACTACAACACTTGGAAGAGAAGGATCGGATTATACTGCGGCCATTTATAGTTTTTGCCTTGATGCTGAATCCATGACTGTTTGGAAAGATGTTCCTGGCATTCTGAATGCAGACCCAAAACGAATAAAAGAAGCCGAACTATTTCATGAAATTGCCTATAAAGAGGCTTCAGAAATGACTTATTACGGGGCATCAGTGATTCACCCTAAAACGATTAAACCACTTGCCAATAAAAATATTCCTCTTTTTGTAAGAAGTTTTGACCACCCCGAAAGGGCCGGCACAATTATTCACGATTGTGAAGTTACCCTACCTACGCCTTCAATTATAATTAAGGAAAACCAATGCCTGGTTTCGTTTAACGTGCTGGATTACACGTTTATAAATGAAGAAAACCTGAGCCTGATATTCAAGGAGCTTGCCGTGCTAGATATTAAAATCAATATCATGCAAAATTCAGCGATTTCCTTTTCCGTTGTGGTTGACTATCGAGAGGACAAGTTGGAAGAAATGATAAATGTGCTGAAGGAACATTTTGATATTAAATATAATACTGGCCTGGAATTGATAACCATCAAAAATTACAGGCCTGATACAATCGTTCAGTATCGAAGTGGTAAAAATATTTTATTAGAGCAAACCTCCCGAAACAACTACAGGGCGTTGTATGTAGTTTAAGTATACTTTTCCACCAGGAATTTTTTTACTGACCTTTCAAGAATATCATAAACTTGCTGAAAGCCCTCTGGCCCGCCAAAATATGGGTCGGGCACATCAGCTCCTTTATCTTCATCATCGAACTGCCGCATGAGGTATAGTTTTTCTTCGAATTGGCCTTCCTGATCAAGCTTATTTATATTGGTAAGGTTGGCACTATCCATGGCAATGATATAATCAAATTCCCTAAAATCTGCCTTATCAAACTGCCTGGCTTTGTGATTAAGTTTTAGTCCATTTTCCTGGGCATTTTGAATCGCTCTTTTATCGGGTTGCTCACCGATATGATAATTGCTAGTACCACACGAATCAAACTTAACTTTTTCACTTACACCCAACTCTTTTGATAACTTATTGGCTAACCCCTCTGCTAATGGTGAGCGACAAATATTACCTAAACACACAAATAAGACTTTTTCCATAACAACTATTTTTTATGGTTACAATCTACTAATTACGGGTATTTAGACTTACATAGCACTTTTTTAATCAACTGTTTATTATGTTGTGAGCCGCCTTTTGTGAAAGAGGCGGCTTTTCTTATAATTGCCCCACCTTGATAAACAACTATGCCATGGAATTTATAAAAGTTAATAAACAATATGATAAATATGTAGCCCTGATTGAGCTCAATAGACCTAAAGAGCTTAATGCCCTAAACCTTCAGTTAATGGGTGAGTTGCGCGATGCTTTAAAAAAACTTGATGATGATGATAATGTTCGCTCTATCATTATTACGGGTAATGAAAAAGCATTTGCTGCAGGAGCTGATATCAAACAAATGGCTGATAAAAGTGCTATTGACATGTTAAAGATTGATCAGTTTAGCACCTGGGATCAGATTCGAAAAACAAAAAAGCCCTTAATTGCTGCAGTGAGTGGTTTTGCATTGGGCGGTGGGTGTGAATTGGCCATGACCTGTGACATGATTATTGCCAG
Source organism: Fulvivirga sp. (assembly GCF_040220315.1). GTDB lineage: Bacteria > Bacteroidota > Bacteroidia > Cytophagales > Cyclobacteriaceae > Fulvivirga. Next base: position 5,007 of record NZ_JAVJUY010000353.1, on the reverse strand, counting down.
TGAAACGGCAAAGTTTGGTCAGCCTGAAATTAAAATTGGTGTAATGCCTGGTGCAGGTGGTACGCAACGACTCACAAAAGCCATTGGCAAAGCAAAAGCCATGGAGTTGGTATTAACTGGGCGTTTTATTTCGGGAGAAGAGGCCATGGGTTACGGTTTAGTAAACAAAGTTGTGCCTGTAGAAATGTATCTATTCGAAGCGCTCTCCTTGGCGAAGGAAATTGCACTAATGTCGCCTATCGCAGCGCAGTTGGCCAAAGAAGCTGTAAACAGGTCATTTGAAACACATCTGGATGAAGGCTTAACCTTTGAGAGAAAGAATTTTTATCTCGCTTTTGCTACAGAGGATCAGAAAGAAGGTATGGCTGCTTTTGTTGAGAAGAGAAAGCCTGAGTATAAAGGAAAATAACCAGTAGTAGAAATTACCAGAATCCTTACTAAGCTTAAAAAGCTTAGTAAGGATTAATGATACTGATTAAACTACTTTCCAAAACTTGTTGAGGATGCCTCTCTAAAGCTAAACCCTAACCCAACTGTAAGGGTGCTGTTTTTTTGTAATGTATAATCTGTATTGATTGTTAAAATCGCAAGCTTCAATCTAAAGCCTGCTGTTAATCTCGGGCCACTTTGAGAGAATTCTAAGTTGATAGGATCGACAAATGTTTCTGTGGCTTGTGCAAATCCATTGTCATATTCTACATTATACTCTCCAGTTAATTTCAAACTGGACTTAACAATATTATACCCTACCCCACCATACAAAGACAATACAGAAAACTTCTTAGAAATAATGCCCTGAATTGTCCAGGCATTTACATCATACGTTGATTTGGCATTTGTAGCTGTTAACGAGCCATCGCCATTGGGCTGTAATTCGTCAATTGCATCCTGCAAATTATACTCTAGAGACATATCAGTAAAGCCTACTAAAGCGGATAAATCAAAGGGAAGATTTTTTAAACCAGGGATATGCTGTTTCACATCGTGCATAATCCCGAAACCAAGTAGTTTAAACTCACCATCATCTCCAACATCAATTGTTGGTGTCCATCTGATCTTTAAATCAGTATTCTTATAAATACCAATTCCAAGTTGCGCCATCGGAACAGGTACCGCACGCAAAGGGAGATTTTCTTTCAACCCAATACCGGGTGGAACATCTACGGAGCCGGTGTAATCTTCATTGTCGATATTCACGCGATAAGTATAGTCCGCTCCCGTTTCAACTTCTTCCGGTCCAAATATTGTTGGAGATCGCGTAATCGAAGGGTTAGCGTAACCTTCAATATTCTCAAAGTTGGCAAAGTTGGGAGTATAGAAAAAATCCTCGTCAGGTATAAAAACAGCATTAGCTGTGATTAATAATTCCATGCCTAATGTTTTATGAGTTTTACCACTGCTATACCAGCCGCCAGTTAAACCTGTTGCAAATGAATTCATAAATGGCGCAACGTAACCTTCAGCAATTTTATTGGCATCTTCAACACCAGTAAGAAGCAACCCTTCAAGGTCGTCTTGTGATTTCGCTGTAAAAGTGAATCCAATAAATAGAACAACAAAAAACAAACTTTTTAAACCAACGCTTAACTTCATATTAATCTGATTTTCAATAGTTAACAAAGGGATAAAGCTAACTATATAATTAAAAATTATTAGTACATAGATAATTATTATTCGTTAAAGGTAACCTGGGCTGGCTTATGGGTAATTGCTTATTTACCTTTGCATCTGAATATGGGAAACACCCATAGATGAACACGAATTTTAACAAAAAATAAATAACAAATTATGTCATTAGTAGGAAAAAAAGCTCCGGTATTTAATGCACCAGCAGTACTAAACGGTGAGGAAATTGAAGAGTCATTTTCATTAGAGCAATACATAGGTAAGAAAGAAGTAATGTTCTTCTTTTACCCAAAAGACTTTACCTTTGTTTGCCCAACTGAAATTCTTGCTTTCCAGGAAAAACTTGGTGAGTTCGAAAAAAGAGGAGTAGCTGTAGTAGGTGTTTCATGCGATACTGAAGAAACCCACCTAGCATGGTTAATGACTTCTAAAGATAATGGTGGAATTGAAGGTGTAAAATATCCTCTAGTAGCAGATTCTTCTAAAACCATTGCTTCTAACTATGGAGTGTTAGCAGGTGACTGGAATTACAATGAAGAAGGTGAATTGACATTTGAAGGAGCACCAGTTGCTTTCAGAGGTACTTTCTTCATTGATAAAGAAGGTGTGGTAAGACATGCAACTATCAACGATCTGCCTTTAGGAAGAAACATTGATGAAATGATCAGAATTGTTGACGCATGGCACCACGTACAAGAACATGGTGAAGTTTGCCCTGCAAACTGGGAAGAAGGTAAAGATGCAATGCAGGCAACCAGAGATGGTGTAGCTAGCTACCTATCTTCACATTAAGAAGATCCCGAATTAATTCAACCAAAACCCTGACAGAACCGTCAGGGTTTTTATTTTTGCGAATGGCCTTATTCTTTTATCGTGTATTTACCATATTCTATCGGCTGGCTGCAAGGCTTGCCTCACCATTTAATAAAAAGGCTAAAAAGGCGTTAAAAGGTCGCAAAGGTATATTTAGGCAGATAGCTGTATCGTTACAAAACAATACTGCAAAAATTGCCTGGTTTCATTGTGCTTCGCTTGGTGAATTTGAGCAGGGCAGGCCAATTATCGAAAAGTTTAAATCCGAGTTTCCTGAATATAAAATATTGCTTACCTTCTTTTCTCCTTCAGGCTACGAAGTGAGAAAGAATTACGATAAGGCCAACTACGTTTTTTACCTGCCATGGGATTCTAAGTCAAACGCCAAAAAATTTGTTAAGCTCATCAATCCATCCCTGGCCGTATTTGTTAAGTATGAGTTTTGGCATTTCTTTATTAAAGAGCTCAATGCCAATTCAATTCCGGTTTTATCTGTATCTTCTATTTTTAGGCCAGATCAGATTTATTTTAGGACATACGGCAAGTTTTATCTAAATATTCTGAAGAAAATAAACTACTTCTTTGTTCAGAATAGGGCCTCTAAAATCTTATTAGAAAAATACGGCATCGCAAATGTTAAAGTAGCTGGCGACACGCGATTTGACAGGGTGGCACAAATTGTGAACAATAAAAAATCATTACCATTAGTAGAAAAATTCAAGGGGCATTCCAGGGTCATGGTTATTGGCAGCTGCTGGCCAGAAGACCTCGATGTGCTGATGTCGTTTATGAATGAAAGCGACATGAAGTTTATTATTGCTCCACATGAAATAGAAGGAGAATGTCAAAAAATGGTACTCAATGAGGGGATGAGAAAAACCATCTTGTACTCAAACCTCGAGCAATTAACCGGTGATGAAGAAGTGTTATTGGTTGACAATATCGGTCTCTTATCAAGTTTATATGGCTATGGTGACTACGCCTATGTTGGAGGTGCATTTGGGGCTGGATTACATAATATTTTAGAGGCGGCTACTTATGGCATTCCAATATTTTTTGGCAATAAAAACTATCAAAAATTCAATGAGGCTATCGACCTGATAAATCTTGGAGGTGCTGTTGCCATTAAAGATGAAACTGAAATGCGACATCAGTTCAGGGAATTTGAAAATGAAAAGTCACTTCAGATAGCAGGACAAGTAAACAGGGATTACGTAAAAGATAATACCGGAGCCACTGATAAAATAATTGATTACTGCAAAACAATTTTAAAATCATGACCGGTGTTGTTCTTCGTTCTACGGGTTCGTGGTATGAGGTGCAAACTGATGATGGCAACATTTTTCAATGCAGAACGAGAGGTAAATTAAGGCTAGCAGGAGTAAAAACGACTAACCCTATTGCTGTTGGTGATATCGTAGAATTTGACAGAGAAGGTGATACCAACACGGGCGTAATTCATCAGATACAGCCCAGGGAGAATTACATCATCCGGAAGTCTATTAAGAATAAGAATCACGGACATATTATTGCATCTAACCTAGATCAGGTGATGCTGGTGGCCACAATTTCTTATCCAAGAACTTCATTGGGATTTATCGACCGGTTTTTGGTATCAGCTGAAGCTTTCCGGATCCCTCAAATTATTGTTTTTAACAAATCTGATTTGTTAAACGATGAAGAGCAAAAGAAATTAGAAAAGTACATCGCGATCTATAAAAATATTAGCGTGACTTGCCTGGTGTGTTCAGCAGAAAAAAATGAAGGAATTGAACCCATTAAGAAGATTCTAAAAGGAAATAAAACACTAATATCTGGCCATTCAGGCGTAGGTAAATCCACGCTTATTAACAGAATTGACCCCGCACTAAAATTAAAAACATCTGAAGTTTCTGATTTTGCCGAAAAGGGTGTGCACACCACCACTTTTGCTGAAATGTTTCCCTTAGATAACGATACGTTTATAATTGATACGCCCGGCATTAAAGAGTTGGGGTTGATTGATATTGAAGAAGAGGAAATATCAGATTACTTTCCTGAAATGCGGGACCTGATAGGCGAATGCAAGTTTCATAATTGCAAGCATATACATGAACCCGGCTGCGCCATTCAGGAAGCAGTTGATAATGGCGAAATCGCTGAGAGTAGATATAAAAGCTATTTAAGTATGATTGAGGACAGCGACAATAGACGCTAGATTGACCATTGAAGCTTCAAGTATTTAAAAAGCAACTTCCAATTTAAGTACTTAATGCATTGTCTCATTTCCAGATAGATCCGCCTCTTTAGTGCATTATTCTCCTTTTTATTCTTGTTGAGTCCTTTAATTTTTTGACAAACTGCAAAAGTTGATTCCATTTGAAGGCTTTTTCTTCTGTACTGCTGATCTGACATTGAGCCCTTTAACTTTCTTCTGCTTACTAACACTTCATCTGTGTAACAATATTTGAATTTACGAGCTGATCGAACCCAGAAGTCAAAATCTTCATACATTAAATTTTCGTCATACCCTTCGAGGTAATCAAAAACGATTTTTTTGGTCATCATTGTGGGTGCACAAATGAAATA
>NZ_JAVJUY010000352.1:0-2076 GCF_040220315.1 Fulvivirga sp. | reverse complement strand
GCGAATCAGGTAGAATCAATATCTCCGCATCCACTTATGAACTGGTAAAGAATGAATTCAATTGTATTGCTCGCGGAAAAATCTTTGCCAAGGGAAAAGGGGAATTGGACATGTATTTTGTAGGATAAAATGCGGCATAATTGATTAGTTTAGATTTTCAATTTCGATAATCATTTCCTTAGCTACTATAGCCGAAGAAGGAAGAAACATGGTTGTTACAATTCTTTGATCAATAACCACATCGTGTTTATCGCTCAAATCACTTTTAGTTTGAAAGATGCCTCCATTAGCTCTTAATTGATCTTCCAGCATTATTGGTAATAGAGTTCCTTCTTTTGCCCAACTTTTGGTTACCTCGGTTGAATTTGGGAAACCTGTTACTTTTTTGCCCTTAACCATAAACTCCCCATTACTCAGTTTAACATTGGCTAAAGCACCAGGCCCATGTCCACAACCACCAACTATTCCACCATTTTCATAAATACCTGCAATTATTGATTGTATTTCTTCGTCATACGCCACATCGAATAAAGGTCCATAGCCACCACCAACAAATACTGCTTTATAGTTTTTATAATCTACTTCATCAGGTGTTGATGAATTTTCAACCTTCTCATTGAAGTTTTCATACTTAATGGTATAACTACTAATGCCAACAGGATCCATCGAAAAAGGTACTTTTCCACCAGTTGGAGATACAAAATCTACTGCATAACCATGAGAAACAAATATGTGATATGGGGGAGCTACTTCCCAAAGGTTGTTCCCAGCAAAGTGTTTTTCAGGGTCACCCATGTCTTCTGTATTTGATACGACTATGAGTATTCTGCCTTTTTCATTTTTTTCAGTACTGCAAGAAATGAAGATTAACAATAGACATATTAACAGGATTCCTTTTTTCATAAGTTCATTGATTTTTATAGACATACTGTTTGTGAAAGAGAATGTTACAGCTTTTTCGAATTAATCATTCCCGGATTTGAAATTCGTCTTACACGGTTTCATTAAAAGTGCCTTTCCTAACCAAGTCACTATAAATCTCTTTGATCTTATTTTGACTCGACTCCAGATTTGAACTGGATGTATGTATCGAACCTCTCCCCGACACTAAATCATGTTCAAATTTCTTTGCAGAACCTAACAAAAAGCTGACACCATGATCTGACGTTAACTCAATATGTTGATTCCCCTCTTCATACACAATCAATTCCCCAACTGAAGCAATGAGGTCCGCACTCAACTTTCCCTCATACACAACCAACCACAAAATGTCGTGCGACTCAGGCGGAGTGTAGGTCCACTTTTCACCTGCTCCAAGATTGACATCCAGGTAATTCATATCATTAGGTGGATTGATTTTACTTTTGATTCCTTCATACTCGCCTAAAAGAACTTTAAAGTGCTCATTACCAAAAATCTCATCCGGTTTGACATAAACACTGCTTGCATCAGCAGTCTCGAGTTCTGGTGGAAGAGAAATCCAGAGCTGGAATCCTAGCGTAGGCTGATCCTTTAGCAGCATGCCTTTGTGCCATGCCCCTGAACCTGCCTGTAGGTATTCAATATCTCCGGCTCTGAATGACACCTTATTTCCGGTACTTTCTTCAAGATCGCTACCCCCATCAATGTAATAGGTGAAGGTTGCTATTCCAGAATGTGGGTGCCACCCGAAGCCTGCGCCTTGAGGTGGAACACCGTGTATATAATCCAGAAATACAAATGGTTTAATGTCATTTCCAATTCCTGATGGACTCACCAGATTGGTAATCATACCATGGTGGCCATGTCCTTTTGTTCTATTTTTTATTACTCTTTTCATTTTATTAAAATTTTAGTGGTTTATATGGCTTCTACCTTTTCAAAAGCTTGTTCAAAAAGGGCTATTTTTTCATCTAGTCGCGAAGCCAATTCTGTATTTGCAATTCCGCCATTGGAGAAGTTATCGTAAAAGGATGGCAGTGAAAAATCTGCAATGATGTCTGCTTCCATAAATGGAAAATATGATTTTGCAGCAGCAAGTACATTCTCACCTCCTCTACTTCCCGGAGAAGTGGCCATTAACAGCATTGGTTTACC
>NZ_JAVJUY010000351.1:0-15776 GCF_040220315.1 Fulvivirga sp. | reverse complement strand
TTTAAGAATGCGGGCAAAAGGAAGCTCTGCGGGACACAACGGCTTAAAAAATATTGAAGACCTTACCGGTGGCCAGGATTACCCAAGACTGAAGTTTGGTATTGGAAATGACTTCCACAAAGGTCATCAGGTTGACTATGTGTTGAGCAATTTTAAAAACGAAGAGTTTAAGGCCTTACCGCAGTATATTGATAAGGCCAATGAAATGATACTCTCTTTCTGCACTGCTGGCCTGGCAAGAACCATGAACCAATTTAACGATTAGCTAATTTGCGAGCCAGGAGATACTTTTCCTGAAGGTTCCATAAACTGCAATTTCCCGTCCTTATCTTCAGCCATTAAAATCATGCCCTGAGACTCCTCGCCCATTATCTTTCTTGGAGCAAGATTGATAAGAATAGTAACTTGCTTACCAACTACTTCTTCAGGACCAAAATACTGGGCTATTCCACTTAAAACTGTGCGTTTGTCTAACCCTGTATCAACTTTTAGTTTTAAGAGCTTCTTAGATTTTGGCACTGCCTCAGCTTCCAGTATTGTACCAACACGTAAGTCCATCTTCATGAAATCATCAAAAACAATTTCATCTTTAGCCGGATTAGCCGGTGCATTTTCCATTTCGTTTTGTTTTTTAGTGTTTTCCAGTTTTTGAATTTGTTGCTTTACTACCGAGTCTTCAACTTTTTCAAAAAGTAACTCGGCTTTATTAATTTGATGGTCTTGTTTTAAAATATCCGCTCGTCCGGCTTCACTCCATTTTAGCGATTCTATGTTCAGCATATTCTTGAGCTTAATCATAGACTTTGGTAAAAGTGGCTCTCCAATAATGGTTAAATTGGCCACCACCTGAAGTGCTACATTCATTATCGTTTTTACACGCTCCTCATCTTCTTTTATCAATTTCCACGGCTCGGTATCAGCCAAATATTTATTACCAGTTCTTGCCACGTCTATAAATTCAGCCATAGCTTCTCTAAACCGGAAATTGTTAATCGATTTTTCTATTTTTTGCGGAGCATTTTTCAACACTTCAAGAACACTCTCATCAATATCAAACAGCTTTCCACAAGCTGGGATTTTGCCTTCGTAATACTTATGAGTTAACACCAAAGCCCGGTTAATAAAGTTTCCAAGAATAGCTACAAGTTCGTTATTATTTCTAGCCTGAAAATCTTTCCAAGTAAAGTCGTTATCCTTAGTTTCCGGAGCATTGGTGCAAAGGGCGTACCTAAGGACATCTTCTTTGCCAGGAAACTCTTCTAAATATTCATGCAACCAAACAGCCCAGTTTTTTGAAGTGCTTATCTTATTACCTTCCAAATTCAGAAACTCATTGGCCGGAACATTATCAGGCAATATAAAATCACCATCTGCCTTCAAAATAGATGGGAATATGATACAATGGAATACAATATTATCTTTACCTATAAAATGCACTAGTTTGGTCTCGTCACTCTTCCAGTATGGCTCCCAATCTTTACCGTTTGCTTCAGCCCATTCCTTAGTTGCAGAAATATATCCGATAGGTGCATCAAACCAAACATACAACACCTTTCCTTCTGCTCCTTCTACAGGCACCTTAACACCCCAATCAAGATCGCGTGTCATTGCACGTGGCATTAAGCCATTGTCTAACCAGGATTTGCATTGACCATATACATTCGACTTCCACTCTTTGTGATCTTCCAGAATCCATTTCTTTAGCCAGCCTTCATATTTATTCATGGGCAGGTACCAATGTTTTGTCTCCTTCTTTACTGGTGCCGCGCCACTTAAAGCAGATCTGGGGTTAATTAACTCTGAAGGACTTAATGAAGACCCACATTTCTCGCACTGATCGCCATAAGCATTTTCATTTTTACAATTAGGGCAGGTACCTATAATGTATCTATCAGCCAAAAACTGTTGATTCTCCTCATCATAATACTGTGATGAGGTTTGTTCTTCAAAAACGCCTTTATCAAACATTTTTTTAAAAATAGCCGATGAGGTTTCATGGTGTGTTTTAGAGGAAGTTCTTGAATAGATATCGAAATCTATGCCGAATTTTTCAAAAGACTCTTTTATAAGATGATGATACTTATCAACCACTTGTTTTGGTGTTATGCCATCTTTTTTTGCACGTAGAGTAATCGCCACACCATGCTCATCAGATCCGCAAACAAAGGCTACATCTTTACCTTTACTTCTTAAATACCTCACATAAATATCGGAAGGCACATATACACCTGCTAAATGACCTATGTGAACAGGGCCATTTGCATAAGGCAAAGCCGCAGTAACGGTATATCTTTTGAAATCTTTGTTATTCATTGAGTCTATCTTTCAGCGCACAAAGATAGTAGATTGATGGTAATAGAACAGATTAAACTATTGGTAAGGTTATTTTAAAATGGGTGTGGTTTTTATCATCAAGTAACGCAATATTACCGTCTAGTTTTAATATGGATTGTTTAACGATGTACAATCCTAACCCAAGTGTTCTATGTTGTAGTGCAGATTTCTTAAATAGCGCAAATACATCGCCTAACTCACTTTTTACGTTACTGCTTCCTTCATCAACCAAATCGATTATGATATTTGTATCATCTTTATCAATAATTATATCAATGGCCTTTCCCTGATTCGTTTCGCCCCTCATTTTTAAGATGCTCTGAATCAAATTGAAAAAGATTAAGTCCATGAGGGCACTGTCTGACTCGAAAGGACCATCAAGCTTAAATGTTAAATTCACATTGATACTCTCATCACCCTCAATCTTTTTATTCTGTTCAACACAACCTGCAATTATTTGCTTTATTTGTACTTCTTCAATAGTCAACTCCAAATTAGAAATTTCGCTGATGGTTTTTAACCTGGTTAGTATAGCGTTTAAGTCAAGAGCAGCACTATACAGTTTGTTAAAGTAGTCAGATGCCTTTTGCTCCTTTATATCGAGCAGTGCAACATGACACATGCCAAGCAATGTAGCCAACGGCCCTTTAATATCATGAGATGATTTATATATAAAATTATCCAACTCAATATTGGCCAACATCAACTGATCATTTCTTTCTTTTAGTAAATCTGTTTTTTCTTCTACAGCCGATTTGAGTTTTTTATTATATTCCTCGAGCTTTTCATTTTGTATGCTTATTAGTGCCTGAGCCCTCTCTAATTCGCTATTTTTTTCTTCTAAAGATTCCTTTTGAGCCTCAATTTCTTCATTCTGAAGAGAAATTTCAATATTTCTAATTTTGAGTGTTTCATTCTTTTTTCTATTTATTCTCAGTTGGTTATAAACAACAACAATTAATAAAACAATGGCTATTATCACAGCAATTAGAACCATGACAAATCGTCTGTTGGCGGTGAGTTCCTGATCCTTTTTTGCTAATAATTGTTGATTTTGTTCATCTTGAATTTCCAATTGAATGGTTGCTAAATTTCTAGCCAGATTTTCATTAAAAAGAGTATCACGTAGCATTAACAATTGTGATTGATATTCAAATGCCTTGGCCTCATTGTTAATATCTGAATAAATGTCTACGTACTGTTCTAAATTATCGAACATTCTATCTTTGGCCCCAATTTCAATAGCTATATCTTGACTTTGGTTCAACAAATAAATAGCACTATCATACTTTTGTTTATAGAGGGCTTGCCTGCTTTGCAAATAGAGAATTTCAGAAATACCTCGTTTATCACCTATGGCATTTCGCATTTCAGCCGATTTTTTTAAATATCCATTCGCCTTTTCATAATCAGCTTTTTGCTGATGAATCTGACCGAGACCTGCGTAAGTAACAGATTTCCATATTTTATTATCAACATCTACCGCCAACGAAAGCTGAAAATAATATTCAGCTTTAGGAAGATTGCCTTCATGTAAATAGGTTTGGGCTGTATTATTCTGTGAATACAATAATAAATTAGGATCATTTTGCCGCTCGGCAACAGCTAGTGCCTCTAAAAAATATTCGCGGGCTTTCTTATAATCTTTAAGCCTCACATATACCAGTCCAATATTATTTAGGGTTGTGCCTAACCCATACTCCTGGCCAAGGGTACGCTTCATGCTTAAAGACCTTAGAAGATATTCCAACGCACTCTGATATGAACCAAGGCTATAATTAGCAAGACCCAAATTATTTAATGCATTATTTATTAATTCCTGGTCATCAATTTCTTTGGCAATTTTTAAGGCTTGGTCATTATAGAAAATAACAGAATCATAATCCCCCAGGTAGTAATAGGCGCCTCCAATTAATCTCAGAGAAATACATATTAGTTCTTTGTCATCCGTTTGTTGGGAGAGACGATAAGCTTCGTATGCATAATTGATGGCACTATCAGTATAATTAAGCCATAACTGAATAGTAAGTTGGTTAAGGGAATCTATTTTTTGTTTTAACAGCTCATCTTGTCCATTGGCAGAAATGGATAGTGTATATACAATGAAGAAAAGTAAGCCTAATTTTCTCATTAATGGTGCGAAACATAATAGAGAAAGTTATTAAAAAACCGTTATAATACCAACCTCAATTATACCAATGAGACAGTCATTCTGAATTTGGTGTGGCTTTGGTCTGTTTTTGATACTATGATTTCACCACCTAATTTATCAACGGCTAGCTTTACTAAGTAAAGACCCATGCCGGCTGAATCTTGTATTTCTGAGGTTTTGGAAAAAATATCAAAAATCTGATCCGAGATGGTATCATTTATTCCCAAACCATTATCAACCACCTCAAATACCAGTTGATTATTACTATTTGTAAAAGAGATTTCAATGAAGCTCACTACCTTTTCTGAAGCATCGTGAAATTTAAATGCATTATTAATAATATTAGATACTATAATTTTCAACAGTTCAGGATCACTCGATACCTGCAAATGTTCTTCGCCTTTAATTAATACATTAATTTCCTTCTTGATGTAGCCAATCTTGTTTTCATCTACAACATCCACTACCAATTGGCTAAAATCAAATGTTTCTTTTGTGGGTAAAGAGTTATTTATCTGATTAACAATGAGCAACTTAGAGAGTATCCTGTTCAGTTTAGATGCTGTTTTGCTAAGCTTCTGAAAATAATCAACGGCCATAGTATCTTTAATATCCATTAAAGCAATATTACAGATACCCTGCAAAGTGGCTAATGGGCCGCGGATGTCATGCGATGTTTTATAAATAAAGTTATCTAGTTCATGGTTTGATTTAATAAGTGCAGCATTCGAAGCGCGCAATTCCTCTGTACGTTCTTTTACCCGTACTTCTAATTCAGAATTAAGATCTACCAGCTTCCTATTTTGTTCTTCAATAGTGTCATTAGCTTTTCGAAGTCTTTTATTCACTCTTTTACGTACGTTGTTGTTTCTGTAAAGTAGTATTACAACCAAGGCGGTAAGCACAGATATAACAACAGCCAAAAATAATAATGTTGTTCTTCTATTAATCTCCTTGTTCTGTAGTTCTATAATCTCAAGGTTCTCGCGTTCTTCAAAATCTACCTGGATTTGAAGCAGGTTTTTAGCGATTACTTCATTGAGGATTTCGTTACTTACAGAATCGTATAAAACTTGGTATTTGTAGGCTTCTTCGTATTTTTTTTGTGCAAATGCTACTTTGGCATATTCTTTATAATTATTCTCAACCATTCTAGGCGTTCTGGCTTCTACTGCTATATTTTGACTTGAATCTAAATAGTCGATAGCTTTAGAGAATTCTTCCATATCAATATAGATAGTCGCCAAGTTGTTATAAATAGATGCCCGCTTTATTCTAAAGTCATTTCTTCTTGCAATCTGAAGTGCTGTCATGTAATTAAGCTGTGCTTGCTCAGTTTCTTTAAAAAATTGAAGACAAATTCCTTTTCCCAAATAAGCTTCTACCAGAATCAATTCAGAGCATTGATCTGTGCATTTTTCTATGGTTCTATTGAAGTATGAAAGTGCATCCTGGTATCTACCTAAACCGATATAGGTTAATCCCATATTGGTATAGGTACCATAAACACTTTTATATTCCTCCTCTTCTTCTATTTGCTTAGATCTTTCAAAATAAATTAAGGCCTTATTATAGTCATTGAGCTGATAGTAGACCAACCCTATATTATTGCAAGCGATTGCAATAGCTTCCTTATCTTCTTCCTCTTCACGCAGTTTCAAAGACTCAAAATGGTATCGCAGAGCTAAATCGAATTTAGAAATTGAATAATAAGTTAGTGCCAAACCATTCAAAGAAGCTTTTTCTCTATCCTTAATACCATTAATTCGAGCAGATTTTAGGGCAGCTTTATAATGAATAAGTGCCTCTTGAAAATTTCCAGCATTTTTATGTACATACGCAATGGCATATTCTGCCCTAACATAATTTAAACTATCACCTATTTTTTTGGCAAGGTTGCTAGCACTATTTGCTATGAGTAGTGCGCTATCCAAATTACTCAACTTAGCTACAAATAAATCCATCAATATAGATGGCTGCTCTTTCTCTGGTGCATTATTTAATTTATTTAATAGTGAATCTGCTTTATTATTGGAAAAAAGGCATGTAGGCACACATAAAACCAGGACTAATAGTAATTTTCTAGAAATAATACCTAACATATCAAACACCTGTAAGCTTCTTGCCATAATTAACCAGCATAGTATCTTTTAATATCTCAATTTTGAGTAACCAACTATTATAAGGATGAGATGATTCATATTATCATTTGTTATTCCTAAGGCTCACTTGTTGAGGTTGAAGGAACGTGAATATAATTAATGTATTCATTAAATCCATATTGAGTGATATACTCGATTGACTAAAATGAATTAATGACTAATTAAAATTAAAGACTAAAAATCATGAAAAAATCATTACTGAAATTACTTGCCGAATTACTGCTGACTGGTACATTATATTCTTGCTCAGAAGAGGAAATTAACCCCTCTGACGACCTTAACAGCAAAAAAACAGAAGGTGTTACAAAAGATGACGGCACATTTTAAAATTTAAATTCTACCATTATGAAATCTAAAATATTAATTACCGCAGTGATTGTTGCAATCTTAGGATCGTTCGCATTTATCACTATCGAAAAAAGTCAGTTTGAGAAAAAAGAACGAAGTGTTCAATCTACGAATGAACCTTTGAGTGGAATTGTGAAAGAAGACGCTTCTTTCTAGACAAATAGTAACTTCTCCACTTTATTCTACAATTCACCGTACATGCGGAACAGGTTCTTTTTGCTCATATTATTGAAAATGTGCAATAAAAATTGCACTTTTCGTATAAAACCTTACATTGAAACTGGGTTTGTGTTAATAAAAATATAATACACGAACCCAGTTCTTCTCTTATGTAATTTATCTAGCTTTGCAGCTTAATTTCAAAGCATGCAAAATATTAGAAATGTTGCCATAATCGCCCACGTTGATCATGGCAAAACTACTCTCGTGGATAAGATCATCCACGCTTCTAAAATTCTTAGGGAAAATCAGGAAACAGACGACTTAATTCTTGATGACGGTGACCTCGAAAAAGAAAGAGGTATCACTATTACTTCTAAGAATGTATCCGTTAGATATAAAGACGTAAAAATAAATATTATCGACACACCCGGTCACTCCGATTTTGGAGGCGAAGTGGAACGTGTTCTTAAAATGGCTGATGGCGTACTACTTCTTGTAGATGCGTTTGAAGGCCCTATGCCACAAACGAGGTTTGTATTAAGTAAAGCACTAGCTCTTGGCTTAAAACCAATAGTAGTTGTAAACAAAGTAGACAAAGAAAACTGCAGACCTGACGAAGTTCATGAACAGGTGTTTGATTTGATGTTCAACTTGGATGCTACAGAAGACCAGTTGGATTTCCCAACATTCTATGGTTCATCAAAACACGGCTGGATGAGCTCCGATTGGAAAAAACCAACGGATAACATATTTGAATTACTTGATGGTATCATTGAGCACATTCCGCCTGCCCCATCGAAGGATGGTGTGCCTCAATTGAGAATTACATCGTTGGATTTCTCCTCTTTTGTGGGTAGAATAGCCATTGGTAGGGTAGCACAGGGTACAATTAAAGAAGGCGCCAACCTTGGTATCTGTAAAAAAGATGGCTCAGTTAAAAAAATTAAAATAAAGGAAGTCCATGTATTTGAAGGATTAGGCAAGAAACGAGTAACAGAAGTTGGGTCTGGAGATATCTGCGCACTTGTGGGCATCGAAGACTTTGAGCTTGGTGATACGGTTACCGACTTTGAAAAGCCCGAACCACTTCCGAGAATTGCCATTGATGAACCTACGATGAGTATGCTCTTCACTATTAATAATTCCCCATTCTTTGGTAAGGAAGGTAAGTTTGTTACATCAAGGCATTTAAGAGACCGTTTATTTAAAGAAACAGAAAAAAACCTTGCATTAAGAGTTCAAACCACCAATTCAGAAGATAAATTCAACGTATTTGGTAGAGGTATCCTCCATTTATCGGTATTGATTGAGACTATGCGAAGGGAAGGCTATGAACTACAAGTTGGACAACCTCAAGTGCTCTACAAAGAAATAGATGGAGCACGACATGAGCCAATAGAACACCTTGTTGTTGATGTGCCGGAGGAATTTGCCGGTAAAGTAATAGAGTTAGTAAGTGCTAAAAAAGGTGAAATGACTATCATGGAGCCTAAAGGTGATTTGCAGCATTTGGAATTTGATATTCCTGCCAGAGGTTTGATTGGATTAAGAAACAACGTATTAACTGCATCTGGTGGCGAAGCAATTATGACTCATAGATTTAAGGAGTATGCACCATATAAAGGTAATATTCCAGGCAGAATTAATGGGTCTTTGATATCTATGGAGTCAGGCCCAGGAACAGCATACTCTATTGACAAACTTCAGGACAGAGGAGTATTTTTCGTTGATCCGGGAGAGGATTTATATACCGGACAAGTGATAGGTGAACATTCAAGAGACAATGACCTTGTAGTGAACATTCAGAAGGGTAAGAAGCTGACAAACATGAGAGCTTCTGGATCGGATAACAATGCTAAAATTGCACCAGCCAAAAAATTCTCATTGGAAGAAGCAATGGAATATATCCAGAAAGATGAATACCTGGAAATAACACCAAAATCAATTCGTATGCGTAAGATCTATCTAGACGAAAACGAAAGAAAGAGACATAGTAACAAAGAAGCAAATGCATAAAAAAAGCCCCATCAGGGGCTTTTTTTATGCAATTTAATGAAGAGCTATACTCCCGGTATCTGTTCAAATTTTACTGAAGCCTCGCCTTTAAAAGCTTTTCTTGGTTTGAGATTTAATGTTTGAAACATCTCTTTGTCTTCCACTGAATCAGGGTTCGGAGTTGTTAATAATTTATCACCGGCAAATATGGAGTTGGCACCTGCCATAAAACATAATGCCTGTTCCTCCATGTTCATCCTTACCCTACCAGCAGAAAGCCGCACCATTGCTTTTGGCATAATAATCCTGGCAGTAGCTATCATTCTGATCATTTCCCAAACTGACACCCGAGGTTGTTCTTCCAGTGGTGTACCTTCTACAGGCACTAATGCATTCACAGGAACAGATTCTGGGTGCTCGGGTAATGTTGCAAGCGTATGAAGCATTCCAATACGATCACTTTCACTCTCACCTAACCCTATTATTCCCCCTGAGCAAACCGATATTTTGGCGTTTCTCACGTTCTCTAAAGTATCTAAACGATCATTATACGTGCGTGTAGATATGATTTCTTCATAATGCTCTTCACTCGTATCTAAATTATGATTGTAAGCGTATAACCCTGCATCTTTAAGCTTAAGTGCTTGCTCCTCTGTTAGCATTCCTAACGTACAGCAAACTTCCATACCCATAGAGTTCACACCCTTTACCATATCCAACACTCTATCAAAATCCCGGTTATCTCTCACTTCTCTCCAGGCCGCTCCCATGCAAAAACGTGTACTACCAGAATCCTTAGCCTCTTTTGCTTTTGCTAAAACCTCCTCTGTTGGTAGTAGCTTATGCACTTTCACGTCAGTATGATACCTGGCGGCTTGTGGGCAATACGCACAATCCTCTGGGCAACCACCTGTTTTCACTGATAAAAGAGTACATACTTGCACTTCTTGAGCATCATTGTTTTCTCTATGAACTGTTGCTGCTTTATATATTAAATCTAATATTGGAGAATTATAGATCTCTTCAATTTCTTCTCTTGTCCAGTTGTTTCTAATTTCCATAAGGTCAAAATAAAAGGATTATATTCAATTGAGAGAGTAAAGTTTTAATTTATTTCCATCTCAAGTGAAAACCTTGCCTGAGCTCCTTCAAGATGCTTAATCTTTTTCAAAGATTCAATATATGGATAAAGCTCTCCAGCTTCTGATTTTACAATGCTTGCTTTCGCCTGACCTTCTAAATCTTCAATTAGTTTCTCGAAAAAGGGTTTGGATTCGGGATAATAGCGCACCTTATAATCTTCAGTAATACCCGCTTTTTCTGCTGCAATTCGAATGGCATCGTCATAGTTGCCCAGTAAATCAACCAGACCATTGTCTTTGGCTAGTACTCCTGTCCATACCCTGCCTGACGCCACCTTCTGAATATCATCAATAGCCATGCCTCTACCTTCAGCGGCTTTAGCAATAAATGTATCGTAGTTTTTTTCTAAACTTTTTTGGAAAATAGACTTCTCAGCATCAGTTAAAGACCTTGTAACTGTAAGCATTCCCGAATAATCACCAGTGGCAACTTCATCATGAGTTATACCTATGCGATCTTCGAGCAATTCTGAAAAATTAAATAGCATACCAAAAATGCCAATTGAACCAGTTATCGTATTCGGCTGGGCAATAATAGTATCGCAAGGCATTGCTAAATAATACCCGCCAGAGGTTGCATAATCGCCCATTGAAGCAATCACTGGTTTTTCCTTTTTTGCTAACTCTATCTCTCGCCACATCACATCGGATGCTAAGAATACTCCGCCCAAAGAATTCACACGAATTACAATTGCCTTTACCGATTTATCTTTTCTTGCTTCTCTTATAAGTTTGGCGAATTTATCGGAACCTACAGTGTTTTCATCTCCTTTACCCATAACAATATCACCTTCTGCAACGATAACAGCTATTTTATTAGTGGTGCTCTTATAATTACTAAATGTGTTCTTATAATTTTTATAGGATACAAGTTGCGGTTCGTCCACTCCGGCAGCACTATTCAAATTAGCCAGAAATTCATCTTCGTAAACAATCTCATCAATTAATTTCTGCTCCATGGCATCTGCAGCTTCTCTCACTGTCATTTTAGTAGACATTTCTTTAAGCACAGATAACTCAATACCTCTTGATGCTGAAATATCAGATAGCATCGTGTTATTTAATCCATTCAAAAGCTCGGTAAGTTGTAATTCATTCTCTGGGCTCAGATCTTTTCTGATATAGGGTTCAACAGCGCTTTTGTATTCCCCTACCCTAAATATTTGAGGTTCTATGCCGAATTTATCGAACATTCCCTTATAGAATGTAACATTGGCATTTAGGCCGTTTAACTCCAACTGCCCTGCCGGATTTAAATAAATTTTGTCTGCTATACTTGCAAGGTAATACGCACCCTCTGTATAGTACTCTGCATAGGCATAAATAAATTTTCCAGACTTTTTAAACTGTTCTAATTCATAGCGCACTTCAGAAAGGGTGGCCATTCCTCCAAAAAAATATTCTACCTCTAAATAAATTCCTTTTATTTGATCATCTGTCGAGGCATTGTTTATGGCTTCCTTTAATTTATTTAACCCAATAGAACTCGATTCTCCAAATGCGCCAAGTTCTTCCAATGGGTTGTCAATTTCCTGCTCCGTAACGGGCTTATTTAACTTTAAGTGCAGGATTGAATTATCCTCTAAAACGTATTTCTCACTCTCTGAAAGAGAGGAAACAATGCCTACAACTAAAAAGACCGCTATTAAACTGAATAGAAAAAGTCCTATTAGAGTAGATAAAATATTCTTTAAGAAGTTCATATGTGTTATAATTAAGCTTCAAATTTACTTACTGTAACGCTTTATTAATAACTGAGTATTAGTTTTTTAGTATTTAAATGATGATCGGAAAATATCTGCTGTTAGGGACAAATTTGGGTGATAAGAAAGTAAATATTTTTAATGCAAAGCAGGCCTTATCAAAAGTGTGCACCATAAAAAGGCAATCTGCCTTATACGAAACGTCAGCGTGGGGCAAAACTGACCAACCTTCTTTTTATAATCAGGTTTTGGAGATAGATACGCATTTATCTGCCCAGGAGTTACTCATTCATATTTTGGCTTTAGAAACTGAATTGGGGAGAATACGCTATGAAAAATGGGGTGAACGAATCATAGATATCGATATTCTTTACTATGACAATAATGTGATCAAAGAGGATGAGCTTCATGTACCGCATCCAGGCATTGCAGACAGAAAGTTTACTTTGATTCCGTTGGTTGAGTTGGCAGCTGAATTTATCAATCCAGAGCTTGGTAAATCAAACAAAGAACTGTTGGCACAACTGCACGACACTTCTGAAGTGAAGAAGGTCGTGCAGTAATACTATTAAATACTTCTTACTTCTGCTTCAGGAGCTATCTTTTTCACAAGACCTTGTAATACTTTTCCAGGGCCCGATTCAATAAACTCAGTTGCACCATCTTTTACCATATTTTGCACAGATTGTGTCCATCTTACAGGTGCTGTTAGTTGCGATATAAGATTCTTCTTGATTTCATCAACATCAGACGATGGCTGTGCATTCACATTTTGATACACAGGACAAATCGGCTTATTGAATGTGGTATTCTCAATGGCCGCTGCTAATTCAGTTCTGGCAGGCTCCATTAATGGAGAATGAAATGCGCCACCCACTGGAAGCGGCAGCGCTCTTTTTGCACCTGCCTCTTTCATTTTTTCGCAAGCAATTTCAATACCTTTATTCGAACCAGATATAACTAATTGCCCCGGGCAGTTATAATTTGCTGCAACAACTACTTCATCTATAGAAGCACAAACATCTTCAACCACTTTATCATCCAGTCCTAAGATTGCCGCCATGGTTGATGGATTCACTTCACATGCCTTTTGCATAGCCAAAGCCCGTTGATAAACCAATTTTAATCCGTCTTCAAAATTCAGTGCTTGGTTAGACACCAAGGCAGAAAATTCACCCAACGAATGGCCAGCTACCATATCAGGTTTAAAACCATCGGTGGTTAATGCCAAAATTACTGAGTGAAGAAATACTGCTGGTTGAGTAACCTTTGTTTGCTTTAGTTCTTCGGCAGTGCCTTCAAACATAATATCGGTTATCTTAAATCCTAAAATCTGGTTAGCCTGATCAAATAGTTCTTTCGCTTTAGGGTTGGATTCGTATATTTCTTTACCCATTCCGCTAAACTGGGCACCCTGTCCCGGGAACACATATGCTTTCATATTAGTAAGTTAAAGGTTTATCTAAACAAGTGGCCAAAACTAATTATTTTGATACCCTTCTAAAAATCTAAGTTTCATATTCGGATCAGGCAAGCGGCAAGTAGAACGCTTACCAAATAGTGAATACCTGTGTTTAGCAATAATCTTGTAGACAAAATCGGTAAATATGAGTGGTAAAACCCTGAAAAATGAAATAAGTTTTACCCAACCACCAAGCTGGCGTGCAATGAAAAAGACCGCTTTACTTTTAACCAGAACTTCCTTAGCAGTTGTAAGCACAACAATATACTCTAGGGATTTAGTATGCTGCGTGCCTAGTAATAACTGAGCATTGTCTGATTGAAGCGATTCAAAAACGAAACGTTCTCGTTTATCCTTTCTTAAAATAAAGTCTACGGCACCATTGCATAAATTGCATACACCATCAAAAAAAATAATGGGTTTATCTGGAATAACTACCGAACGAGATGTATCCATCCTTTATATTGCTTCGTAGATTTTGATGGATCTACCAAATCGAAGGTTACATCGGCAGAATAGTAATATACACCTGAAGGAAGCTCTGTTCCACTATCAGACGTGCCATCCCAATTAATTAAAATGGAATTCTCTGTTCCTGATGTTCCAGTATAGGTATAAACACTATTCCCCCATCTGTTGTAAACTGTAAACTCCACCCTGCGAACAAAACGTGCACATTTAGTTGCATCAATCACTCCGCAATCTCCAAGGCTGCTGCCATCTTCACCAATGATATTTCCTCCACCATTATAGGCACTAAAAAAATCGTTACAACCATCATTATTGCCCGGTGTAAAAACATTCGGCAGCTCGTAGTTTGGACAATTATCAACACAGAAAGTATTACTAAATTCACTAAAATTACCAGACCTGTCAACCGCCCTTACTTGATAACAGCCTTTAAAAGATGGTAAGTTCTCGTGAAGAAATGTAGTGTCTGTGACTTCTGCAATTAACTCAAAACTAGCTATCGTTGTAGGAGAATAATACACCTCGTACAGACGAACATCATTTTCACATTCTCCAACAAATTCAGTTGACCAAGAAATCTGGTTTTCAAAATCATTGAAATCACAGCTACTGGTTGCTAAGAAGTCTTCGCAGGTTCTGCCACTTAAAGATACAACAGGTGCACATGGAGCTATCGAATCACTTGGTTGAGCGCAAATAATTTGTGAAAAATTTAATTGGGGACTATTGATGGCCGGGTTACCATAAGTACCTTTCGTAAGAACCCTGTAGCAATATATTTGCTCATCTGAAAGATTAACAGAATCAGTATATGAGAATCCGTATTGTGTCACGTCTAAATTTTCTAACAAGGTAAATTGATCTTGTGACTGGCCTTCCAAACCTCTAAATATTAAATGCTCACTATCTTCCGGAGGTGAGATTATTGTATTTGACCATGGCACAACTGCTGCCCAATCCAGTTGAATTCTGCCAAACTGTGGCGCTACTTCCAATCTAACCGCTGAAGCTGAGGCTGACATTATCTCGTCTGTACCTGTTGAAGAAGTAGGATCTAGTAAAGCCACCTGATAGTTATACACCTTACCATGTGTATCCAGATTTGTATCTCTGAAACCAATACTATCAAGACCTAAACCGTTTACTTCAGCTATTTGCTGATAATTACCACCAGCAAATCCTTCTGCCCTGTAAATTCTATAAACAGGGTCAGCCGGGAATGTGCCTAACTCAAACGGAGCGCGCCATGCAAGCACAATTTCACCATTGGTTTCGCTGGTTTCTTCTACAGTAACGTGTGTGATAATAGGTGTTTCAGCCGGAACGAATTCAAAGCACAGTTCCTGTGATACAATGCTTTCACCGCCAGGCACATCTGGAAATTTGGCCACTAATCTGTAGCAATATTTTGCCGCTGCTGCTAGTTGCGTGTCGCGATAGGTCGTGGCTGTAGGATTGGTTTCCGCAATCAATGAATAGCCTGCATTTTCACGAATGCCGGTTTCACATTCGTCAGGTTCATACGGATTAGAATCTACACGCCTCCAAACTTGAATTAGTTCGGCATTCTGGCAAAAATAGGGTGACCAATCCAGTCGAATACCCTGCCCATCTTGCTGAACATTATTTAAATCTGGACTTGGGCCCACTATGGTAATATTCCATGTTGCAAAGCTTACAAGCTTCGGGCCTTGAGGTGGGTTGTCTGTTATTTTAAATACAACTGAATATGGTTGATCTCTAATATCCAAACACTCAGTATCCCAACTAAATGTCAATTGTGCTGGTGGCAAAGAAGGTTGAAACACAGGTGGCTCAGGGGACACTGTAGCACCTAAATCTTCG
>NZ_JAVJUY010000350.1:0-38710 GCF_040220315.1 Fulvivirga sp. | reverse complement strand
TATGGGTAGGGCCATTAACCCCATTACAGGCACTAATTGGGAAGGAGTTGGAGTAATACCACACCTGGAAACAACAGCCGATTTAGCATTATCAAAAGCACTTGAATTAATAAATAAAGAATGAAAACAATTAATTGTCTGGCACTACTATTTTTAGTAGGATTCACCACCTATGCACAGGAAAATTTACATTATACTATCAATTTAAATGATCGATCTGACGACACATTTAAGGTATTGCTTACTGTAAATAATCTAAACGCAGAAGACTCTATCTATCAATTTGCATCTACGGCACCAGGCACCTATCAAATTGAAGATATTGGCCGATTTGTTAAAAATTTTAAGGCTTTTGATGAAAATGAAAATGAACTTACTAGTAGCAAAAAATCGGTGAACCAGTACAGTATTTCTGAACCTCAAAGGGTAAAAACCATACGTTACGAGGTATTTGAAACATGGGACACACCCGTAAAACAACATCCTATATATAAAATGGCGGGTTCATCATTAGAAGATGACCATGCCTTGATCAATGCCCATTGTATGATAGGTTTTCCCATGACACGGCAGGCTGAAAGCATTTCATTAGAACTACTATACCCTAATAATTGGACGGTTGGCACAGCATTGAAAATAGATAATGATGGTTTCTTTATTGCTGATACGTATGACCATTTAATTGACTCGCCTATTTTGATGGGGAATCTAACGAAAGAATCAGTTCTTATTGGAGAAACAACAATTGAAGTTTACACTTATTCAAAAACAGGATTAATAAAATCGGAAATGCTATTAGAGGATTTAAATGAGTTATTGCTGGCAGCAGAAAAGTTTTTAAATGGTTACCCTGTTGATCGATACACGTTCCTTTTTCATTTCGAAGATGAAACAGTTGGTGCCTGGGAACATTCGTATAGTTCAGAATATGTATTTCAAGAAAGTGACTATACTGATGAATATGCAGAAAGTATTTTATCTATCGTAGCACATGAGTTTTTTCATATTGTAACACCGCTTAACATACATAGTGAAATTATTGAGCAATTTAACTTCACTAACCCAACTCCTTCTATTCACCTATGGCTTTATGAAGGCGTTACAGAGTGGGCTTCAGACATTATGCAACTCAGAGGCAACTTACTGTCTTTAGAAGGCTTATTGGCAGAATATCGCCAAAAATTACTGTACAATGATTACTTCGATCCTACCTACAGCTTACAAGATTTAGCATTAACCTCATTCACACCAAAAGGTGCGCAACAATACGGTAATATTTACCAAAAAGGTGCAATTATAGCAGCACTCCTGGATATAAGATTATTAGAATTATCCAAAGGCAAACAGGGCTTGAGAGAGCTTATATTGGAGCTGAGCAATAAATATGGTAAGGAAAAAGCTTTTTCTGAGAAGAATTTCTTTAGCGAAATCGTACAGATGACACACCCTGAAATAAGAGAGTTTATAGATAAATATATTATAAATGCAGACCCTTTACCAATACAGGAATACTTTGATAAAATAGGTATCTCATATACAAACAGTAAAAAGATTACCCGGAAAAACGGTAAGGAAGAAACAGTGAAACATCATTTCGAAGTAAATAACGAAGCCACTAAAAAACAGAAAAAATTAAGGGAACAATGGCAGAGCAATAGCTAAGCCTATTGCACTCAGACCCACTAGGAAATGTGGGAGAAATTTATTAACTTTTCTTTAGAACGAACCCAATCAGAATTATGAAAAAGTTAACAATTATATCCCTTGTTCTTTTATGTTTCACCTCCTATGGACAGAGCACATGGCAAATAGATATCGCGCATTCTACAGTAGAATTTGAGGTGTCTCACCTTACGGTATCTTCAGTTACTGGCTTCTTCACTTCTTTTGAAGGCAACATTATAACCTCAAAGAAAAATGAATTTCAGGATGCCAAAGTTACCGCAACCATCGATGTAGAAAGTGTAACTACCAATAATTTGGAACGTGATAAACATCTTAAAGAGGACGACTTTTTTAATGCTAAGAAATATCCTACCATCACATTTACAAGCTCGTCTTTTGAAAAGTATGAAGATGGCTCCTACTCATTAATTGGTGATCTGACAATAAGAGATGTTACAAAACCTATTAACCTTGAAGTTGATTTTGGCGGCATTGTAAGTCTTA
The DNA here is from genome assembly GCF_040220315.1 of Fulvivirga sp. Taxonomy (GTDB): domain Bacteria; phylum Bacteroidota; class Bacteroidia; order Cytophagales; family Cyclobacteriaceae; genus Fulvivirga. The sequence continues at coordinate 36,541 of NZ_JAVJUY010000350.1, read as the reverse complement.
ATAATATGAAAAGAGCAGGTTTTACAGCCAAAGGAACCATTAACAGGTTTGACTATGGATTAAAATGGGATGATGCCCTTGATAGTGGAGGATTAATAGTTGGCGAGAAAGTGGATATTATTATTAAAGTAGAAGCTATAAAAAAATAAATGGCTTAAAGCAGCTTGCTAAGCTCTGTTAATTTTTTGTCAGTCAGTGGTTTAGATACGAATGCTACCACATCAGGATTAGCAGCTACCTTTTCCTTGTCCCGCACATTATCAGAACTGGTAAGAACAATTATCTTTACCTTATTCCTGATTGATTCGTTCATTTTTGAGAACTCAAAAAGAAATTTAAAGCCGTCTATTATAGGCATATTCAAATCCAAGAAAATGACATCTGGAATTTCCGACTGTGGTGCGCTCTTAAGTATGTCAATGGCCTGTTGAGCAGCTTGTATATTCACTATTTCACAAGCAAATTCGTTAAACTCCAACACCTTTTGATTAATGAAAATATCTATTTCATTATCATCAACAAGCATTACCTTTTTCTTCTCCACTTTTTCCATTATCTCCATTGCTAAGAATTAACTTACAGCAATAAAACGAGCGATGATAGCATTTCCATCGATTTGAAACAACATTGAATCAATTAAAATTAGAGATTATAAGAATAATACAATTTATTGAACTATTATACCCAAAATAAAGCCATTTAATCGGTTAGATAGAATATGAAATAGTTAATTCATTTCGCTGCATCTTATTTGTCAAAATAATGCCGCGATATGTTTTATACGCAAAAAAAATATATTAAAATTGGACTTTCAATATATTCAACGATAAAACATTATGAACTTAACTAAACTTGGATACATTTCTACTCTAGTTTTATTTGTCTTCTGTCTGGCATCTTGTGGTTCTGAGAAAAAGAACGAACAGGCCGAAAGTTCTGAAGATTTTGAAAAGGCAGAGTCTGATTTAAAGGAACAAATTCAAGAAGTAGTTTACGAGATACCATCACCTTCAGAAATTCCATTTTTACTCGAAGCCACTGGTGCAGAATACAACGGATCTCTTATTCATGACAATAACAGAGCATCTGAATACACTGCATTGAATGATAAAGCAGCATTAAATTTGGGAGTTTATGCCACAGACATCGGGTACCTGGTATCTTATGACAAAGTGCAGGAATCTTTAACCTACATGGGTACGGCCAAAAAATTGGCTGATAATTTAGGCATTAGCGGCTCTTTTGACACCAGCCTCATTAAGAGATTTGAAAATAACCTTAGCAGAAAAGATTCTCTCGCCTTTTTATTGAATACTACCATTCAAAAAACGGAAATGTATTTAAGAGATGATAACAGAAACCGACTTGCCTCTTTAGTAGTAGCTGGTTCTTTTATAGAAGGATTGTATATCTCTACTCAATTGATCAAAACATATCCAAAAGATATACTCCCAGAAGACAGCCGAAACCTGGTTCTTACACCACTCATCAGGGTAGTATTAGAACAGGAGAAAGCAGTACAGGATCTAAACAACTTATTAAGCAGCCTCGATTCTTCTGACCCAGTAAGTAACTTATTAACTGAATTATCTCTTTTGATAAAAAGTTATGGTGTTTTAAATATTGAAGAACAAATTAAAAATAACAGAGCAGACTTAATACTTACAGATGAGACACTCGCAGAAATTACCGACAGGGTAGCAGCTATGAGGGCTTCGTTGATCAAGTAATTAATACAGCCAATAATATTTAGAAGGGGTTGAATTTAGATTCAATCCCTTTTTTTATAAGGTCAATCAATTATATTAGTAAGTCTAACTCTCACGTCAATCTAAACCTACATGAGCGAGCCATTACTGAAAGCTATTATTCAACTATTTGCCATAGTGGCCAAAGAAGATGAAGTAACTGCTCAGGAACGTGAACAAATAGAGGCCTTCCTTCTCGACCACCTCAATAAGAATGCAGTAAGCAAATACCTCAAAGATTTTGATACATACTGCGATTCAATTACTTCAGGTACACAGGTAAATATTTCTGAAGAACAGAAGCGAATTAAATCAATATGCCGCCATATCAATACTGAACTTACTCAAAAACAAAAAGTGGTCATCGTGCTAGAGCTCATGGGTATTATTTTGGCAGATGGGCATATTTCAGACAGAGAAGATGAGCTAGTTAAAGCAATTGCATCAGAATTTAACGTATCAGAAGAAGAAATAAGTGCCATCAAAACATTTGTAGTTGGTAAAAACCCCGATGATTTAAATCTGGAGCAGATACTTATCATTGACGACAGCACTTATAGTAGTAAAAAGTTTCAGCATATTACGCGCAAAGGGTTGCACGGCTTCATCGCCATACTTCATTTGGCTCAGGCTGATACTTATTTCATAAAATACAAAGGCACTTCAGATGTATATTTAAATGGTGTTCCGTTAAAGGCTGGCAACAAAATGGTGCTTGCCATTGGCTCTACTATTAGAACCGAAAAAGCCAGCCCTGTTTATTATGGCGATGTTATCAGCCAGTTCATGAAGACTGGAAATGAGAAGAAAATTTCTTTCGAAGCAAAAGATATATCGTACAAATTCAAAGGCGGAAAATTAGGTCTCCGAAATATCAATATCGCAGAGGAATCTGGGAGGCTTATTGGATTAATGGGTGCCAGTGGAGCTGGAAAGTCCACATTACTGCATGTTCTTAATGGTACGGAAGCTCCTTCAGAAGGTGCCGTATTAATTAACGGGATTGATATCCATCGTGAAGAAGAAAAGATAAAAGGTGTCATTGGGTTTGTTCCTCAAGATGATTTGCTCATAGAAGAGCTTACTGTTTATGACAACCTCTACTTTGCAGCCAAGCTGTGCTTTGATCATTTAAGTGGGGAAGAGGTAGACGAATTGGTAATTAAAACACTTAATAACTTAGGACTTCATGAAACGAAAGACCTAAAAGTTGGTAGCCCATTGGACAAAACCATTAGCGGAGGCCAAAGAAAACGACTAAATATTGGTCTGGAGTTATTAAGGGAACCTGCTGTACTATTTGTTGATGAACCCACTTCAGGATTATCATCCAGGGATTCAGAAAATATTATGGATCTCCTCAAAGAACTTTCACTGAAAGGCAAGTTGATTTTTGTTGTCATCCATCAGCCATCGTCAGATATATTTAAGATGTTTGATAAACTTATCATCTTAGATACGGGTGGGTATCAGATCTACTATGGCAACCCTGTTGAGGCGGTTGTCTATTTCAAGGATACCATCAATATGATCAACAGTGATGAAGGCGAATGCAGGGAGTGCGGTAATGTGAACCCCGAGCAGATTTTCAATATTATTGAAACCCGAGTGATAAATGAGTACGGGAATTTCACTACAGAACGAAAAATTTCACCAGAACACTGGAATCAAAAATACCTCGAAAGCCTTAAGCCAACTACGGTTCAAACAGTTAAGGAAAAACCAGAGTCTACGCTAAATATTCCAAATCAACTTAAGCAGTTGTACTTATTTATTTCGAGGGATTTCCTTTCGAAGTTGAGCAATAAACAATATCTGCTCATTAATTTATTAGAAGCCCCTTTATTGGCTTTTGTACTGGCTTATTTAGTTCGCTATCATAATACCAACAATACCATTACGATTGACTACCTTTTTAGTGCCAATTTAAATATTCCAGCCTATCTGTTTATGAGTGTGATTGTTGCACTCTTTATGGGCCTTACAGTGAGTGCTGAGGAAATCATTCGGGATAGGAAAATTTTAAAACGGGAAGCTTTTTTACACCTCAGCAGAAGTAGCTATTTATTGAGTAAAGTATTTATTCTTTTCAGCCTTTCGGCAATTCAGACATTCTGCTTTGTGCTTATTGGTAATTATGTACTAGAAATACATGGGATGCTCCTGTCCCACTGGCTTATTTTATTTTCAACCTCTTGCCTGGCCAACATGATGGGACTCAATATTTCATCTGCTTTTAACTCTGCTGTAACCATTTACATATTAATTCCAATACTTCTAATACCTCAATTAGTACTAAGTGGCGTTGTGGTGCGTTTTGATAAACTTAATCCAGATTTGGGTAGTGAAGGCGAAGTGCCATTGGTGGGTGATTTAATGGCATCTCGATGGGCGTTTGAAGCAGCTATGGTCGCTCAATTCAGGGATAATGAATATGAAAGCATCTTTTATCCGTACGAAAAGGTATTAGCTGAATGTGATTACAAGCGTATTTATTATATACCCAGCCTGGAAACAAAACTTGAGTTTAGCTTAAATAATTTCAGGAAGAAGAATGACCCTCAAGCCCGAGAAAAAGTGAGTGAAGCACTGCAGTTACTAAGAAATGAGATTAATGAAGAACTCATATTTGCTGGTCATCAGTTTGATGGTGTTAATGAACTTACACTTGAAAAGTTTGATTCAACTGTTTATAGAAACACCTATGATTTTCTTGAAGTGATGCGCCAATTTTATATTAACAGGTACAATAAAGCAGATAAGTCAAGGGATAATCTTATCCGAACAATGACTGACACCCCTGAAAAAAGGGCGCAGTTTGATAAGATGAAGAAAATGTATAGAAATGAAACCATTGTGGAGATAGTCAAAAATCAGAACGAGACCCACAGAATTGTAGAAGAAGATGGAAAACTCATTCAGAAGATTTATCCAATCTACAATGACCCTGAACCTGATCACATTTTTGATTACAGGTCTTTATTTTATGTGCCCACGAAACATTTTGCAGGTATTTATCTTGATACCGTTCATTTTAACCTTATCGTCATATGGATTATGTCTATTATTTTGGGTGGTACCTTATATTACGATCTTCTTAGAAAGTTTATTAAGATGTTAGAGAACACTGCAAGAAAATTTAAACGAGATGAAAATCCATAAAGACATTGTTGCTTTAGGGTTCTTTCTTATTACTCTTATTATTCTTTGGCTGGTGCTCGGATTCTAACTAAGCCCAGATATTTTACCATTGTTGTCTATATCCATACCAACTGCTGCAGGCTTGGACGGTAGTCCTGGCATTCGAAGCATATTACCCGTTATAGGAATACAAAAACCAGCGCCCGAGGCTATTTCTATCTCACGAACGGTTAAGGTAAACTTTTCTGGTTTACCCAAAGCCTTGGGGTCGTCACTAAACGAATATTGTGTTTTAGCAATACAAACTGGCTTATCATTCAACCCTATTCGCTCTATCTTTCGCAAATTTTGCTTTGCTTTCGGTAGAAATTCTATATCCTTAGCACCATAAATTTTGCGCGCAATTCGTTCTATTTTCTCTTTTACAGATAGCTCCCATTCATACACAGGCTTATAGGTTGATTTGCAAGATTCCACGGCTTTAATAACTTCTTGCGCTAAATCAGTGCAACCGTCACCGCCTTTCTCCCATCCTTCACACAACGCCACCTTCACCCCTAATTCTTTACACCTGTTCATAATAATTTCTACCTCTTCTTCTGTATCAGAAACAAACTTATTAATACACACTACACCTGGCAGACCATACGTATTGATATTTTCAATATGCTTTTCCAGATTTTCTAACCCTTTTACCAAAGCGACTGTATTTGGCGTTTTCAAATCCTCCAATGCCTGGCCTCCATGATATTTGAGCGCTCGTACAGTGGCAACCAATACAATGGCTTTGGGGCTTAACCCTGAGTAACCGCATTTTATATCCAGGAATTTCTCGGCACCTAAATCAGCACCAAAACCTGCTTCTGTTACTACATACTCCGATAATGACATGCCTATTTTGGTAGCAATTACAGAGTTTGTTCCCTGAGCTATATTAGCAAAAGGTCCACCATGAATAATTGCCGGATTACCCTCTAAAGTCTGAACGAGATTTGGTTTGATGGCGTCTTTCAACAACACTGCCATAGCACCTTGGGCATTTAAATCTTTAGCAAAAACTGCCTTGCCCTCATAGGTGTCGCCCACATAGATATTGCCCATCTTCTCTTTCAAGTCATCAATACCTTTAGCAAGACATAAAATGGCCATAATTTCAGAGGCCGCTGTTATATTAAACCCCGTTTCGCGCATCATACCTCCCGGTTTACCTCCCATTCCAGAAACTATCTCGCGTAGAGAGCGATCGTTCATGTCCATTACACGCTTCCATTCTACCGTTCTTGGATCAATACCTAAATTACCTTCTTTGGACTGTATGTTATTATCAATTATTGCCGCCAGCAGATTATTTGCCTTTTCGATGGCTGCGAAATCACCTGTAAAATGAAGGTTGATATCCTCCATAGGTACAACCTGACTATAACCACCCCCTGCTGCCCCTCCTTTCATGCCAAATACCGGGCCTAACGATGGCTCGCGCAAAACAACAGTTGTTTTCTTGCCAATTTTATTAAGTCCTTCTGAGAGTCCAATGGATGTAGTTGTTTTGCCTTCACCTGCCGGAGTTGGTGTCATTGCAGTGACCAACACCATATTACTTTTAGACACTTTTTCCTCATCGATAAGCTTAAGCGGAAGTTTTGCTTTATAGTTTCCGTACATTTCTATATCGCTCTCAGTGATATTAACACTTTGAGCTATATCTTTAATATGTTTAAGCTTAGCAGCCTGTGCTATTTGCAGATCGGAAAAGTATTGTTTTGAGGCCATAAAATCTCCTAATTGGTAACGTAGACTAAATTAAAAAATATTGGAGAAGGACAAGGATATATTTCAGTTTAAACAGTTTGAGGTAAGCCACAGAAATAGCTCTATGCGTGTTGGCACTGATGCTGTTGTTCTTGGCGCATGGGCCGATATATCCAATCAAAAGAAAATATTGGAAGTCGGCACAGGTTGTGGAATTATCTCTTTAATGATTGCTCAGAGAAATGCAGATGCAATTATTGATGCTATCGATATTGATGAAGGCTCTGTTGAAGAAGCTAGACTAAACTTTAATAGATCACCCTGGTCTAAAAGGCTATCGGTTTGTAAAAATTCATTTCAAAGTTTTGAACCGAATCAAAAATATGATCATATAATAAGTAATCCCCCATTTTTTGAATCAGGTACGAAGAGTCCTGTGAATAAAAGACAAAATGCGAGGCATACCAACATGTTAACATTTGAAGAATTAATAAAAAACACCAAAAAACTACTAGCTGAAAACGGAAAACTTTCATTAATTATACCTTTTGAAGAACAGGAGAGAATGTATGACGTAATTGAAAGGCAACAGCTAAACATTCATAAAAAACTAAATTTTAAAGCCAAAGAAACCACTAAAATTGAAAGAGTGTTGTTAACAATCGGTAGTAATACAACGGAAAAAGAAGAACTTAGCATGTATCAATACAATGCTGATGGCACCTGGAGTAGTGACTATAAAAACTTAACAAAAGACTTTTACCTAAAATTATGAATATGGAAATAAAACATAGTGTAGATGGGAATAAAGGCCGTTTTTACATGGAAGATGACAAAGGAACGGCAGCAGAAATGACTTATTCAAAAGCTGGTGACGACCGGTTTATTATAGATCATACAGAGGTTGACGACAGGTTTAGAGGGCAGAGCCTTGGACTAAAACTGGTTGAGGCAGCTGTAGGGTATGCCAGAAAAAATAAAATGAAAATAATGCCATTGTGCCCTTTTGCTAAGAAAATGTTCGAGAGGCACTCAGAATATAATGACGTATTATGGTAAAGTTATGTCTATACGATCACTAGTATTAGTGAAATCCTTCAACTATATTTGATACAGCTTAGAAGCGATCTAGTGATTGATTATTACGGAATTCCAAAATGAACACTCATTTATTTCACTTTAAAAGCTTATTTAATTAATCAATCATTATTACCATGAACATTTTCGTAGCAAAACTCAATTTTAAAACAACAAACGAGCAACTTCAAGCACATTTTGAAGCATTTGGTGAAGTATCATCTGCTAAAATTATTTTTGATAAAGAAACAGGCCGATCTAAAGGTTTCGGGTTTGTTGAAATGCCAGATGACGCGGCAGCAAAAGAAGCCATTAACCAACTGAATGAAACAGAATTTGATGGAAGGACAATTGCAGTAAAAGTAGCGAACCCTCGATCATAAACATACAGAAGTAGCAGTAACACATATTGCTACTTTTTTATTTATTTATTTGATGTTGTAACATTAATGTTGTAACATCGTTTATAATTTCAACACAAATTAAAACAGACTTAAATTATGAAAAAGTTAATCTTATCATTCGCACTAGTTGCTGGTTTCTCAGTAGCTCAGGCACAAATCAACTGGCAAATTGACAAAGCGCATTCTACCATTGGCTTTAATGTTACTCACCTTGTTATCTCAGAGGTTGAAGGCAAGTTCAATGAATTTGATGCCAAAGTAGTAAGTACTTCTGAAGATTTTGCCGGATCTGAGGTATCGTTTACAGCTAAAGTGGCTTCTATTGATACTGACAACGAGCAAAGAGACACGCACTTAAAATCTGAAGATTTCTTTGCAGCTGAGTCAAACCCTGAATTAACCTTTAATGGAAACATCAAAAAAGAAGGTGAAAAGTACAAGTTGGTTGGAAAACTTACAATGAGAGGTACTACGAAAGATGTTACGTTTGATGTGAAGTATAATGGTACGATCAAAGACCCTTGGGGAAACATTAAGTCAGACTTTAAAATAACAGGTACTGTTAACAGAAAAGAATATGGTTTAAAGTGGGGTGCTTTAACTGAAGCTGGTGGTGCAGTTGTTGCTGATGAAGTTGAGATCGTTTGTAACGTGGAATTACAAAAACAAAGCTAATAACCTTATATTTGGGGGTTGCTTACTTAAGCAGCCCCTAACCTTATTATGGATATGAAATTTGAAGAAGAAATTAAGCAAAGAAAATTCCGGAGCGCACAGCAAAAAGCGACTCTGAATTTATTGTTTACTTCTAACTGGCTCTCTAATAAGCACAAAGATTTCTTCAAGGAATATGGCCTTACTCCTCAACAATACAATGTATTGCGCATTTTGCGCGGCCAGTTTCCTAATTCTATTTCTACATCAGATATTAAAAATAGAATGCTGGACAAGCACTCTGACACTTCCAGGATTGTTGATCGCTTGACCTTGAAGGGTTGGGTAACAAAAAAAGAGTGTCCTTCTGACAGAAGACTGGTTGATGTTGTAATTTCAAAAGATGGATTGGATTTACTCAGCAGAATGGATACTGCCACCAACCAATTAGATGAAACTCTTGGATTAACTGAGGATGAGGCATCTCAGCTATCAAAGTTACTTGACAAGATCAGGGGTTGATAAAACATTAACACGAATCTTATTTATCCATAGAACATTTTTGATGATAGTATTAGATTAGAGCGCTCATGTCTAATACACGCAGCCAAAAAGATTATATAAAACGCATGAACGAGGTATTTCAATTTATTGAAAATCACCTTGAATCAGAATTATCGTTAGAATTGATTGCCTCAAAAGCAGCCTTTTCCCCCTACCATTTTCATAGGATATTTAAGCACATTTCAGGTGAGCCACTTAATGAGTATATCAATAGAAAAAGAATAGAAAAGTCTGCGGCCATGCTGATTCATAAACGGGAGTTAGGAATTACTGAGATAGCCCTACAGAATGGATTTACAAGTAACTCTTCCTTTACAAGAGCTTTTAAACAGTATTATGATCTGAGCCCAACACAATTCAGGTTGCAGTACCCTCATAAGTTTAGCAAGATTGGTCAAGAAACACCAAACTATGACCAATACCTTAGTGCCATGAAACACCTTAAAACATGGACAGAAATGAATGCAAAAATTGAAGTTAAAGAACTTACATCATTTGATGTGGCCTATATCTCTTGCATAGGGCCGCAAAATTTAGAAGCGACTTTTGGCAAACTTTTTCAATGGGCAGCACCTAAAGGGTTAATACAAAATGCGGATTCCAAACCTATAATTATTTATCATGATAGTTTTAAAATAACGGATTATGATAAAGTAAGAATAAGTGCCGGTATTACATTAAATGAACCAATTGAAGTTAGCGGAGAAGTTGGACTAACTACCATTGAAAGTGGTAAATTCATTAGCGGAATGTATGAAATAAGTTTTCAGGAATTTGAAAAGGCCTGGACAGGCTTGTTTTTATGGATGAATGAAAAAGGGTACGAGAAGGCTGATGTAAATCCTTATGAAATCCACCATAATAACTTTAATGATCACCCAGAAAAGAAAAGTATCGTTGAGCTTTTTATTCCAATAAAGTAGAATGTTAATCATATTTCTTCTTAATACTTATTCATGTTGTTGCTTTTAATGATTCATTTCATTTACTTTGTATTTCAAAGTACTTTTAGATGAAAGAAAAATACATAGAAGATCTCAAAGAAATTAAAGACATTATGAATCGGTCCTCCCGATTCATTTCTTTAAGCGGACTATCAGGAATTTCAGCAGGTATCTGCGCTTTAATTGGAGCTTACCTAGCTTATAATACAGTTTATCAAAATCAGAATTACCTGGGCTACCGAAAAGCAATTATTACTGGTGATAGTGTTTCCACCCTTTTACTTATTGCGATCGGGACCATGATCGTGGCAATTGGAAGTGTGATTTACTTTACTACCCGTGAAACAAAAAAGAGAAACCAGAAAATTTGGGATCATCAAACCAAACGTCTTTTAATTAATTTATCCATTCCGTTGGTAACAGGTGGAATACTTGCCCTTATGTTTCTTTACAAAGGGTTTATAGGAGTTGTAGCACCCCTTACTCTCATATTTTATGGTTTAGCGCTGGTTAATGCCAGCAAATACACACTCGATGAAATTAGAAGCTTGGGTATTATAGAAATTTGTTTGGGGCTAATTGCCATGCAATTCATAGGCTATGGTCTCCTTTTTTGGGCAGTGGGTTTTGGTATATTGCACATAATCTACGGTGTGTTCATGCAATTGAAAAATAAGTCGTGAAAGATATCCTTAAAGACTTAGATAAAGCCTTTGAAAATAAGGTGCGCCTGGGCATAATGTCTGCATTAATGGTCAATGAATTTATGGATTTTAATACGCTCAAAGACTTGCTAGATGTAACTGACGGGAACCTTGCAAGTCACCTCAAATCACTAGAGAAAACTGAATATATCACTTTTAAAAAAGAATTTAATGATCGAAAACCACACACTAAATACTATGCTACTGAAGCAGGAAGAATGGCCTTCACAAAACATTTGAACGCAATTGAACAGCTATTAAAATAAAAAAATTTATTATATCACTTTGCATTTCAAAGTACTTTTAAACTAAATTAATTATGAACACAGACAGAAACCCTATTGAAAAAGTGAATAACATGATTAAGACATCTGTTACTCTTAAACTTATTACAGTTACAATTTTGATGTTGCTCTTGCTGATACCAGCCTCAATGATTCAATCAATCATTTCAGAAAGGGAGCAACTTAGTAAGTCCGTTATTGAAGAAGTCTCATCAAAATGGGCTGAAAACCAATTAATTAACGGTCCTTTTCTCACCATTCCTGTTACTTATGAATATAAGAATGGTGATAAAATAACGACCGTTACTAAGAATTGGCATACCCTGCCAGAAGAGTTGAAAATTTATGGAGATGTTAAGCCTGAAATACTTAAACGTGGCATTTACGAGGTAGTGGTTTACAAATCCAACCTATCAGTCTCTGGTGATTTTAAAATTACCACTCAGCCTGATCCAGAAAACCTCAAAGACATTCACTATAATAAGGCATTTTTAACTATAGGTATTTCCGACTTAAGAGGTATTAAAAATGACCTAAAGTTTAATTGGAACGACAAAGAGCTAAAAGTGCATCCAGGATCAAGAATATCAGATTTAGTCTATTCAGGAGTAACGTTGAATTTACCTGATCTGAAAGATTCGATACACGATAATTTCAATTTCAACTTTAATATAGACCTACAGGGAAGTAGAAATTTATCTTTTACTCCTTTGGGCAATACCACTAGTGTCACAATAAATTCACCCTGGCAATCGCCATCATTTAAAGGTAATTTTTTGCCCGATGACAGAGTTATTAATGACAATGGATTCACAGCTTCATGGTCTGTTTTACAGCTTAACAGAAACTTTGCACAGAGTTGGGTAGGGTCGGGTTATTCTAAATCAATTGAGGCATCAGCATTTGGCGTAGATTTAATTTTACCATTAGATGATTATCAGAAATCATATCGGTCTGCCAAATATGCCGCCATGACAATTGCATTGACGTTTTTAATCTTTTTTCTGGTAGAAATCATAAACAAAAAGAAAATTCATCCATTCCAATATGCACTTGTGGGTTTAGCTCTTTGTTTATTCTATACTTTACTGGTTTCTATTTCAGAACACTCCCATTTTAATATTGCCTACGGAATTTCAGCTGTTGGTATTATTGGGATGATCACGCTTTATTCATTTAGTGTTTTTCAAGTACGCAAACTATCATTGCTTCTGGTAGCGACCCTATCAGGTATTTATGGGTTCTTATTCGTGACATTACAATTAGCAGATTATGCACTGCTTATGGGCAGCATCGGTTTGGCTGTAATATTGGGCGTAACAATGTATTTTACCAGAAATATTAATTGGTATAAGTTGAATTTAGAGACTCAGTAATAGTAAATAAAAAGCCCTGATGAATCAGGGCTTTTCTTTTCTTAAACTAAATCTTACAGTTTCTCCAACTCCCCTTTCACAAACTCCATCAATTCTTTTATATACTTTTTACTGAAATCAAACTTGATGTTGGCTGCTTCATACACTTCTGGAATAGACTTAGTATATCCTAATTTCAAGGCATTCATGTAGCCTTCCAACCCCTTCTTAGAATCCTCTTTGTAGTTTTTCCATACTGCAACAGCACCTAATTGTGCCATGCCGTATTCTATGTAATAGAATGGCACTTCGTAGAGGTGTAACTGCTTTTGCCAGAGATATTTCTTGTTTTCTTCCAACCCACTCCAATCTGTAACATTATCATAAAACATCTCGAATATCTCTAACCAGGCGGCATGGCGCTCTTCCAAACTATGATTAGGATTTTCATAAATCCAGTGTTGGAATTTATCAATGGTTGCTACCCACGGGAGTGTTTCAATGATCTGTTCCAGATGTTCTTGCTTGGCTCGTTTTAAATCCTCCTCATTATCAAAAAATAGATTCCAATGATCCATTGAAATAAGCTCCATACTCATAGAAGCTAACTCAGCCACTTCGGATGGTGTATGCTTAAAATCGCTTAATTCAAGATCTCTTGTAAGGAATGAATGCACCGCATGCCCACCTTCGTGAAGAATGGTAATCATATCACGCAAAGTGGATGTGGCATTCATAAAAATAAATGGAACGCCAATTTCTGAAAGTGGGTAGTTATACCCTCCCGGTGCCTTGCCTTTACGGGATTCAAGATCCAAATGCCCCATCTCGTTCATTATTGACAGGCACTGACCTAAATAAGGATCGAGACGTTTAAAACATTCGATAGTTTTTTGAGTTAAGTCGTTTCCACCATCAAACGGCTTCAAAGCTTCTCTATTTTGAGGATCAACAGCCTTATCCCAAGGTCGTAGGGTATCTACACCAAGTTGCTTCTTTCTCTCTTGAGCTAATTCATTAAGCATAGGAGCTACTTCTTCTTTTACGGAAGCATGAAAATCAAAACAATCTTGCGGTGAATAATCAAAGCGACCCATAGCTTTGAACATATAATCTCTATAATTATCGAAGCCCGTATTCTTAGCCACCTGATCTCTCAAGTTGATCAGCTTTGTATATAACTCGTCAAATTTCTCCTTATCAGCCAATCTACGCTCAGCTATTTTGTGATAAACCTCCTCGCGTTCTTTTCTATCAGTTGACTGAAGCTTTACTGCCGCCTGTTGAAGCGTTAATTCCTTACCATCCAACTCTACAGTCATCGCACCACTCAGCTGACCGTATTTCTGAGTTTCTGTTTGTATCTCGGTGTTAATTGGAATATTCTCTTCTCTAAAGATTTCAATATCCTTTCGCATTTCGCGGATCATAATATCGAAACCGGTTTCCTTTTCTAAGTCCTTCAGAAATTCGGAAGCCACTGCCTTTTTGTTTAAACGATCGGATATGGGAGCGATTTTAGGCTGAATTTCCTGCACAAAATATTGGTAGGCTTTAGAATATTCCTCATTATCGGTATAGCGAGTCATATTAATATATCGCCAGCCTGCATCTTCCGACAAAATAGATTCTAATTCGCTTCTATCTTTAAACCACTTTCTCAAATCAGCCAGACTATTAATCTCACGTTTTTCTAACGCCTCGTAGTACGATTTAAGCCCATCCCAATCCTTTACCTTAAAATCTTCAGGCACAAACTTTCTTTCTGGTCTTGATGGAACCTCTACTTTATCTATCATGTATTATGTTATTACTTAATTCTAAAACTATTAACCTATTTCAATCACCACATCATCGGTAAGCGGGTGACCAACGCAGGTAAGCACAAAGCCTTCTTCCAATTCAGATTCTGAAAGTCCTTCTTCTTCATCCAACTTCACTTTACCTGACAAGCACTTACCTCTACACGCTGTACATAAACCACTTTGGCAAGAGTATGGTAAATCGATGCCCAAATCAAGCGCTGTTTCTAAAATTGGCACTCCTGGCTGCACAGTAAACTTATGTTCTTCCCCATCATAAATAACAGTGACTTCATGCGCTACACTTTCACCTTCATTCGACTCTTTCGCAGCAGCTTTTTCAGCCTTATCAATTGTACCAGTAACGAAACTTTCTTTAAATACTCTGTCCTTAGGAATTTTCTGCTCTTCCAAAAGATTCTCAACATTCTTCATCATTCCCTCAGGGCCGCACATCAGGTATGTTGTTTTATCTAAGCCCCAATTTGGAATACGCTCAAAAATCTTCACCAACATATCGTGATTAAGCAAACCGCTGTGGCCTTGCCAATTCATAGGAGCATCGTCTAACACATGAATAACATGAAGTCGACCCTCAAAATTGGTTTGCATCTTATCAAACTCCTCTCTAAAGATGATACTATCGATATCCCTGTTGCAGTAAATTAAAGAACACACGCTATCAGGCTCCTGATTTAACGTTGATTTGATAATTGACATCATTGGCGTGATACCACTGCCACCGGCAAACATGATTACGTGCCTTTTATTGGTTGAGTCGTATTCAGTTGTGAACACACCCATTGGCTCCATAATCTTTATAGTATCACCAGCATCTAAATTATCTGGCAACCAGTTAGACATTAAACCACCTTCTACTCTTTTTACCGTAACTGCTAAATCTTCATCCACAAATGGTGAGCTACAAAGGGAATAAGCCCTGCGCACTTCTTTGCCATCAATCTCATTAATCAGCGTTAAAAACTGTCCTGATTTATAGCTTATTTTCTCTTCAGGCTGGTTAAATACAATGGTGATTGCGTCCTTTGTTTCCTGAATAATATTTTTAATTGTGAGGTTGTGATATTTATTACCACCAGAAGATGGTTTATCATTCGTATCCTTATTTTTCTTAAAAAAGCTAAATGCCATATCTTATAGTTTTCTTGTCTCTATTTAGAAGCAGCAAAGTTAGTAAGTATTGTTCTATTCGATGAAGCAATACAAGGTTTTTACACTCCTGCTACTTATCACTTAATGCTGTTCTAAGTAATAACAACATTGCCTAAGCTTTTTGTTAGACGCAAAGGCATATTTATCTATTTTTGCGGCTTCATTAAATGATACACCTCATGGACCTGAATAATTTGACAGCCCTCTCTCCTATTGATGGTCGTTATAGACGAGTAACTAACAGACTTGCCACCTATTTGAGCGAGTTTGGCTTGATTAAATACAGAGTTCAGGTTGAGATAGAATATTTCATTGCGTTGTGCGAGTATGGCATTCCTCAATTAAGCAATGTTGATTCAAGTTTATTTCCGCAGCTTAGAAAGATTTATGAAGATTTTACTGAAGAAGATGCTCTGAAAATAAAGGAGATTGAGAAAGTAACCAATCATGATGTGAAGGCTGTTGAGTACCTTATCAAAGAAAAATTTGATGAATTGGGCCTGGCAGACCATAAGGAGTTTATCCATTTTGGGTTAACATCACAGGACATTAATAATACTTCCATTCCACTTTCTTTGAAGGATTCAATTACTACAATAGTGCTTCCTTTAATTCACGAAGTAAATAATCAGATCAGTCAGTTTGCGGAAGAATGGAAAGACATCTCTATGTTGGCTAAAACGCACGGACAACCAGCCTCACCAACAAGATTGGGTAAAGAATTTAAGGTATTTAGCGAGCGTGTAAACAAACAATTGAACTTATTAGCTCAAGTACCATATTCAGCAAAATTTGGAGGTGCAACTGGTAATTTCAATGCACACCATGTGGCTTATCCGAATAACAACTGGATTGAGTTTGGCGATAATTTTGTGAAGCACTATTTAGGGCTGGAAAGAAGTCACCCTACTACTCAAATTGAGCATTATGATAATCTGGCTGCTTTATTTGATGGCTTAAAACGTATCAACACCATTCTGATTGATTTAAGCAGGGATATCTGGCAGTACATTGCTTCTAACTACTTCAAGCAAAAGATAAAAGCTGGTGAAGTGGGTTCTTCAGCCATGCCACATAAGGTTAATCCAATTGATTTTGAAAATGCCGAGGGTAACTTAGGTTTAGCCAATGCTGTTTTTGAGCATTTGAGCGCTAAACTACCTATATCACGTTTGCAAAGAGATTTAACGGATTCTACAGTGTTAAGAAATGTAAGTGTTCCATTAGCTCATACACTTATTGCACTAGAATCATTGAAGAAAGGATTAAACAAGCTTGAGCTAAATAAAGCAGCCATTGATTTTGACTTAGAAGAAAACTGGGCAGTAGTGGCAGAAGCAATTCAAACTATCCTAAGACGCGAAGGTTATCCTAAGCCTTATGAAGCGTTAAAAGAGCTTACTCGTAAAAATGAAAAAATCACGAAAGACAGTATTCATTCATTCATCGAGACATTGAATGTGAGTGATGCTATTAAAGCTGAGTTGAAAGTGATAACGCCATTCAATTATACAGGAATGTAAATGTCTCTGTTTGAAGAAATTAAAACCTGCACTCTTTGCAGCCAGTATCTGACTCATGGTGTTAGGCCTGTTTTTTCATTCAGTTCAAAAAGTAAAATTGTAATTATCGGTCAGGCTCCGGGCAGAAAAGTGCATGAAAGTGGCATTGCGTGGGACGATAAAAGTGGCGAGAATTTAAGGGTATGGCTCGGTGTTAATTCAGAACAATTTTACAATCCTGACATTTTCGCGATTGTACCGATGGGGTTTTGTTATCCAGGCAGCGGCAAAAATGGTGACTTACCTCCCAGACCAGAATGTGCACCGCAATGGCATTCTCAAGTACTTGCTCACATTAAAAATCCACAACTAATTCTATTAATTGGATCGTATGCTCAAGGCTATTATTTGAAAGAAAAGGCGAAGTCTACTTTAACAGAAACAGTTCGATCTTATAAGGAATATTTACCAACCTATTTCGTATTGCCACATCCATCACCACGAAATAACATTTGGAAGGCCAAAAACCCCTGGTTTGAGAATGAAGTATTATCAGATTTAAAGAATAGTATAAATAAATTAAAATAATTATTAATTTTATTATACTAAATCACTTTGCAATTGAAACTGTTAGCCACACTTCTGTTCGCCCTATTCCTCTCCAATTATTTATTTGCACAGTCGTTACAAAAAGGCACATTTCAGGTTGGAGCCTCAGGATTTCCGGTTGTTTACCTTGATAGCTCCGTTCCAACAGGATATTCAGCCAAATTCAATTGCGGAATATTTATTAAAAATAACTTATCAATAGGTTTTAATCCCTTTGTTGGAAAAGTTGAGGATATCACTTCATTCGGCTCATTACTTTACTTGAGATACTATTTTTTTAACAAAAAAAGAACTTCTGTATTTATTGATGGAGGTATTGGCTTAGGTAATGTCAGATACTCCGAAAGCCCCCAATTTGATGGTTATATGAATTCTATTGTATTGGGACCTGGTTTAAATTATTTTTTAAGCGAGAAGCTGTCATTGGAATTTTCATTGCAATATGCCCGCTTAAGAAATATAAGCTTTCCAGAAGATACTGAACTCGGAAACACAGTTTTACCTGCCATTGGAATACAATATTATTTTCACAAATAATCAACCAACAAAATCGCCAGTCTCAGCGCGACATTTCTTACGCCATTTTTTAAGCTTAAATTTCCAAAATGGTCCGTTTTTTAACGTAATCCTCAACTTAGCAAAGAAGTTATGCAAGTTGCGCTCAAATCCATTATCGTTGTATGCCTGACCTTTTGGCTGAACCAAGTATACAAAACCCATATCCTGAGTTATTTCTTCCATGCATGGGTTTCCGAGGAGTAAGCCTTTCGATGATTGCTTGACCCAATAAATAGGATGTTTTGTTTTATGATCTCTGGGATTCGATTTGTATTTCGGGGATTTAGTGGTTGTTGGAGTATCGCCAAACACCAACTTTTCCTGACATAGAGCTGTGTAACTCAGGCATATGAAAAAAATGAAAGTCAATATGCTGCGCATGTTGTAAAAATAGGAAAAGTTTTGAAGGCCTTTTCAAACAGCCATTCTTATCTTCTATATTTGCGCCATCTTGAAAAAGTTCATAAGTTTCATACTACGTAATATACCAAGAAAGTATATCCAACTGGTAAGTGCCCCTACACTTAAAGTTATAGGGTTATTTATGCGAGGCAACAATGTAACCTGCCCAATTGCACAGAAGAGCTATCGTAAATTTCTGCCTTATGGAAGGGTGAATCCCAGGCCAAATGCCCTTTGCCCAGATTCACTTTCATTAGAACGGCACCGGTTGTTATGGCTGTATTTGAAAGAGAAAACCAACTTTTTTAATGAGAAACTGCATTTCCTGCACATTGCCCCAGAGCAATGCTTTATGAAGGCCTTTGAAAAACAACATGGTGCTGGATATATCACTGCTGATATTGAATCTCCGTTGGCCAAAGTTAAAATGGACGTGCATGACATTCCATTTGAAGCTAACACTTTTGATATAGCAATGTGTAACCATGTAATGGAGCATGTGGAGAATGACATTAAAGCTATGTCTGAGATTTATCGAGTTCTGAAGCCTGGTGGTTGGGCCATTATGCAGGTACCATTCTTCAGTCCGGTGAGAGAAGAGACGTTTGAAAACAAATCAATAACCGACCCAAAAGAACGCGAGAGAGTATACGGACAAGATGATCACGTTCGCTTATATGGCAAGGATTACCCGAACAGGATCAGAAAAGCAGGATTTGAAGTAGTAGAAGATCGGTTTATCGATGAGCTTGGTCCAGCATTAGTTAAGAAATATTCTTTACCTCCTAACGAGACTATTTATTTCTGCAAAAAGTAAAATAGCAAAACAATTACTTTAAGTCATCCGGGTTTATGAGATGAGATTTTAAAAGCTCCCGCATTACCAACTCAGTCATATCACTTTTAAAAGCAAACTCATACCTAATATCAGCAACATAGGCTTTCAGCCTCATTTTTAAGTATGATCTCCTTTCCTTCACCTCATTAAAGAACAATACAACAATCGGTTTATTTAGATAAATATATTTAGAGACTTGTGCTGCCTCAATGGCCACCTGCCGCACTTTAGTTGTATCTACTGTAATTGGCAAATAAATTTCGGCTACTACCTGACAATTAGGTTCTCCTGCATTGGCATTAGAGACAGATGTATTCATTACCTCGGAGTTAGGTACACTTACTAAAGAATCATCAGGCGTTACAATGCGCGTAGAGCGCAAACCAATTTCTACCACCTCGCCATAAAAATTACCTATTTCAATTTTATCACCTACCTGAAAAGGCCGATCAAATAAAATCATAATACCACCAAAAATATTTTTGATAATATCCTGTGCAGCAAAACCAATAGCAATACCTAAGGAGGCCGTTGCCGTGAGTACGGCATTAATGGGCGGTTGGAATATTCCGGCTATGATGATAAATAGTATAAATGCCCAACCAACTATTTTAAGGATAGGAATAAATCCTTTAATGGTGATGCGATAAGTCGTGCTTTTTTCAGCAAATTTTTCCAGCACTGAACCCAAAAAACGGAGCGTAAAGTAGCCTATTATCAAAAATATTATAGACCAAAAAATCTTTCCAAACGAGATTAAATCATGGATTGGAGGAACTTGTATCTTTTTCTGAGCATCAGAAGCCTGACTTAATGTGTCACTTTGAACAGTATCTGGATTTAAAAATTTGTTCTGGATTGAATCAACTATAGCAATAGTTTCAACAGAATCTACATTTAATGTATCTGCCTTCTGAGAATAGCTTACAAAAAACACAAAGACTAAAAGTATGGTGAGTAGTTTTTTCAATGGATTATATTTTTAGCCTTTAACAATGATACTGTTTGTCTATATAATAATGGGTTGATAAAATAAGTATTACCGAGTCTAATCACTACACCATCTTCCAGCAAAGTATGCATTAAATGTCTTGTTTTTTGTATGCTTTGGATCGTAATTTCTGCCACATGCTCTTCCGTCAATCCATCATGCAATAGTAGTAAGGTCATCACTTCCATTTTTTGGCTTGATAATCCATTAATGAATGAGTAGTCGATATTTCCGATGGACTTAATTCTAATCTCATTACCATCGCCTTTAACCGTTGATCTTAGCCAATATACCAGGGCAATGCTAATATTGCTCTTTGCCAGTTTATACAGCTCATTAAAATAGTTTTTCTTAAGGTATGCCTGTTGCTCATTATACTCCAGGTTAACATATTTTTTGTTGTTCGTTTCGTCAGGGCTCGCTTCATAAACAAGGGAATATCCACTAACCTTATGTCTGCGTTCAATAATATTAATGATATCCTCCGTAGATAAATCATTCATACGGATTGTATAGCTGAAGTTCTCTGAGAAATTAATGGTTTTATCGAGAAAATTAAAGGCATACAGTGTGCAACTCGTTATCCAAAAAGCGTTTTTATGCGTTAAGGAAACCAATTCAGCCAATACCTTAATTAATACAAATCCGCCTATTTTTTTTGTGTATAAATTTTGAATATTCTCAAGAATGATAATTTTCTTTTTCCCTTTATTTAAATAATCAACAAACTCATTAAGCGCTAATGTTTTTTTTCCTCCAATTGCTTCATTGAGATAGCGCAAGAAATCCTCTTCTTTGCTAATGTTATCAGTTGGTTGTAACCTGATGGTTTCAAAATCCTCATTGAGCTTAAATAAAAACAGATTTATTAAGGTAGTTAAACCAGACCCCTTTTCACCAACAACAATAGATGCAGCAAACCGACCATCTTTCCAATTTTTAAATGCATTTTGTAGTTGCTGATGCTCCTTTTCCCTGCCTTCAAAAAATTTACCATCTTCCAAAGGTTTTGCTCTGAACAGGCGTTGATAGACCGCGGGCAGTGAGTCTATTACAGTTTCTGTTTCAGCCAGAAAATCTGCTATTTCCGTTGCGATA
Organism: Fulvivirga sp.; assembly: GCF_040220315.1. Taxonomy (GTDB): domain Bacteria; phylum Bacteroidota; class Bacteroidia; order Cytophagales; family Cyclobacteriaceae; genus Fulvivirga. Next base: position 14,944 of record NZ_JAVJUY010000350.1, on the reverse strand, counting down.
TTTGATTTAACACCCTGAATGCCAAGGCTTTTAAGCTTAAGTCTAAATAGCTCACGATATTTCTGATATCTGGATTTTGCAAACCTAATGGCTATAGGCACAAAGTTTTTTATTGTGTTAATTATATCCTCTTTAATCCTTCTACCTTTTTCAATGGCTTTACCCTTGGCTATTCGCACTCTTAGCTCAAGGATATTTTCATTATTAGTGAACTTGATTAAATTTTTACAATATGTAAGAAGACCTTCATTCAACTCTTCATGCACACTTTTTTCAATTTTACTCAGATGTTCCCTGGCATTATCAAGTTGAGTAATTGTTCGGTCGATTCCCTCTGATGCTATTGAACGCGCCTCCGCAACGTTTTTCTTGAGGTCGGCTTTGGCTACGGCTGTTTCGAGATTAAAAGCCAGGATTTGACCCATTTGAAGCAGGGTACCTTCTGTCTTGGAAAGGCTTTCATTAGTTGCTACCTTCATAGCTTCAGTAACTTTGAAAAACTGGGGAGCTGTTTCAAATTGTATTAACTCTGAAGGCGATATGTAATTAATCTGACTACTCTTTACCGGTGCATTGAAATCTACTCCTCTGGTTACTGCTCTTCTTTGACTAATTTTTTCTAATGAGTGAACGGTTAGCTGCTCTAAAGAATCTATTGTTTCTAGGAATTCCTGATCGATTATGTAGTCACAGGCCTGATCAATCAATTTGGCTAATTCACTGTTAATGGCAGGTAAGTCTTTCTCAATTAGCTTTTTAAATGCACTATCCTCTGCTTTAGAAATATTGAGTTTCCACTCCGTTAAATAGCTTTTGATTTCATCAAATTTATCGGTATATATTGAGTCGAGTTTATCTTTTAATAAGCTCTTAATTCCAATCAATTTATAGAGTGACTCATAAATTATATCATAGAGCTCCAGGTCAATTTGCCAGTCATCATTAAGAACTAGTAAGGTATTAGTCCAACGGTTGTTGCTCCGGTTAAAATTGCTTGCATTTCTTTTTTGGAGCTTATTACTTCTACTTTGAGAAAATTTCCTGTTGGCACATTCTATCGTACCGACCCTTTCCAAGTTGATTAGAAATGCTTCTGTACATTCTTGAAAAACGCTATCAATTACCTCTTTAACGCTCTTTTTAGTACCTTCTAACTTTTCAAGCGCTTCTTCAATATCTATTTCCTTTGCCCTTTCAGTTTCTACATGCGAGCCTAAGTCAATATGCCCGGAAAGGTATAAATCAATTTGCTCATCAAAATGCCATAGGGTTAATGAAGTAGAAGTTACATCTTGATAATAGTGATCAATTGCAGGTGTTATTGATTCAAGAAATTTTTCCTTAAAATAATACCTGGTAAGATCCTGATAATTAATACGATGGTACCATGGCTTTAAAGCAACCTGCTCTCTTCCCCTGATTTTTCTAAAAACATTTGCTATTTTTTCCGGCCATTTGGAGATTAAGTAAATGGCATTTTTAAATGGCTTAAGAATCTTTACTAGCAGCCCGTCATCTGGTTGAATTACAAATCGCTCTTTCTTTTGAACTAACTTTTTGGTCTTAACCTGTGACTTTAAATATTCGTCAAATTCTTTATCAAAGTGTTTAAACTCCTCGTGGAATTCCTTTAACCCCGCCTGGATCACATTTTTAGTAGATTCCAGCATTGAAGCCTTATACCTGTGAGCGAGCCTTAGCCCTTCAGGTTTTGATAAATCAGATTGATTAAGATTTTGAATTAACTCATATGACCTTGCAATAAACTCTTTATGCGTATCTATTCTCTGGGAGAATCGCGGTAAAAACGTAGTATCAATTACTTTTTTAATTGCTTCGGTATGCTCTTGTTCTTTTGTGGTCATGGAAATAACAAGATAATCAATTTATTCTTTACCAACATGCATCAAGGCATCACCCATATTCACGACAGGGTAGTTGTTAATACCAATTACCACTCCATCCATTGGTGACTTTATTTTTTTTTCAAACTGGCCATAGGGATCTGTTATTACTCCCAACAACTGGTTCTTTTCAACCTTACTCCCATTTCTAACATAACTATGATGTAGGCCAGCATATTTTGCGCGTACCCAGGTTGATTCCTGAATAAAAATAGTCTCTTTATCAGGTTCAGGAGCATCATCACGCATACCTAAATACTTCATTACCCTTAACGAACCTTCAACACCATGATCAATGGCCTGTTTTCTCATTCGAAGTGTTTCTCCACCTTCAAAAACCAACACTGGTTTTCCCTCTTTCGCTGCTGTTTTTCTTAACGACTTATCTCTAAAACTACTTTTTATAATCAATGGAGGAGCAAAAGCCTTGGCTAATTCCATTTCCATCGGCAACTCCAAAGCACTTCTTAATTGTGGGTAATTATTATGACTCGCACCTCCGGTATGAAAATCAAGCCCAAAATCTATTTGCGGTAAAATTTCACTAGTAAAGAAATACGCCACTCTACTAGCCAATGATCCCGTTTTTGATCCTGGAAAAGAACGATTTAAATCTTTTCCATCAGGTAAACCCCTCTCATGATTTATAAATCCGTAAACGTTGAACACCGGAATTGCTATGACAGAACCAATTTTTGGAATATAAGATTTGGATGCTATCAACCGTCTTAAGATTTCTACACCATTTGTTTCATCTCCATGTACACCGGCCATAATAAGTAGTGTTGGGCCATCTTTCTTAGATCTAGAAACAAACACAGGTATGTTAATAGGGGTTCTTGTTGGGAGCCTGGCAATCAGGGCGTTAATTTGCAAATTCTGACCTGGCGCTATTTTATGCCCGTCAATAACCATTTCTTTCATAGATCACGCATTGATTTTATCTTTTTGAATACGTTTTTTAGGTTTAGATACATTATGCTCCAGGAATTCAACAATCTTACCTGCAATATCTATATTGGTGGCCTTTTCAATACCTTCTAAGCCTGGCGAAGAATTTACTTCCAAAATCAAAGGCCCTCTTTTCGATTGCAGCATATCTACACCGGCAACTCCAAGACCCATTTTCTTAGCTGCATTAATGGCAGCAGCCTTCTCCGACCGAGAAAGTTTAATAATGGCTGATGATCCACCTCTATGCAAATTAGAACGGAATTCACCTTCTTTCGCCTGGCGTTTCATGGCTCCAACTACCTTTCCATCTACTACAAATGCCCTGATATCTGCCCCGCCAGCTTCTTTCACAAATTCCTGAACTATTACACGTGCTTTCAGCCCATGGAAAGCCTCGATAACGGAAGCAGCGGATTTTTGATTATCTGCCAAAACAACTCCCAAACCTTGTGTTCCTTCCAAAAGCTTGATAATTACCGGAGCCCCACCAACTGCATTTAAAATGGAATCAGTATCTCTTGAATAATTAGTAAATACTGTTTTTGGTAACCCTAGTCCCGCCCTTGATAGTATTTGAAGACTTCTCAGCTTATCTCGAGACCTGATAAGTGCCTGCGACTCTACTGCAGTAAACACCTTCATCATTTCAAACTGACGTACCACCGCAGAGCCATAGAAAGTTACCGAGGCGCCAATACGCGGAATAATGGCATCAATATCATCCAGTGAATGGCCATGATAAATGATGCTTGGTTTATTTTTTTCCATCACAATGGTGCACCTCAGGTGATCTAACACCACTGCCTCATGGCCTCGTTGTTCGCAAGCTTCTACTAATCGTCTTGTAGAATATAAATTAGGGTTTCTGGAAAGTACAGCTACTTTCATTTTTTGCTGGATTTTAATGATAAATTCTTTTTAGATGTGTCTACTATAAAATGCTTATTTAAAAGCTTACGACCAAGTAATAAGGGGAATTTTAAATTACCACGATCGCTCAATGAAAATTCTGTTAATATATTTTTATCAAATATTCTAATCGTGGCCTCAATTATGTATCGCTCCTCACTTTGACCAAATGAATTTTTAATCTTCTTAGTTTTAAACTTTTTGAAATAAAAGTCTTTATCGTTGTATTCGGCATGCGATGGATCCAGCAAGGTAAAGTGAAGGGTTTCTTCACCATCTTTTTTTATTACTTCTGCATGATGATAATGAATGGCCGAAGTATATGCCCCTGTATCTATTTTTGCCCTGAGTTGAAATAGCTCCATTTCTGGCAGATCAACTACTTCGTTTCTTCCAATAATATCTTTTTTCAAATTCAGAATAGTTTTTCTCTAATATAAAAAAAGAGGCTGTTATTAGATAACAGCCTCTCAATTCTCTTAACTAAAATATTATTTAGATATGCTGAATTTTACCGATGTCTTTTCCCAGGCCATCGATACTCCATCTTCTTCAATAGTTATTGTAAAAGTTTCTACCATATCAGTTTTAACTGGCTTCACATTCACGCGAAGCGCATCATCAGCTTCTTTGTAGTTAGATGAACCCCACTGATCGGCTGTTTTATTGAATATTACTACCCATTCCTTCTCATTGGGTATTGTAAATAATGCATAAGTACCAGCTGCAAGCTCCTTACCTTCCACCTTTACATCTTCACTGAAGCTTATTGTTGTTGCATTATTGGCACCGGTTCGCCATACTCTGCCATAAGGTACCAGGCCGTTCATTATCTGTCTGCCTTTGGCTGATGGTTGATGATAATCTACTTTAATTTCAACACCATCAATAGTACCTTCTGCAGAAGCTGGTGGACTAGCCTTTTTCTGTGCACAACTTACGGTAACAAAAGCCCCGAGTATCAGAGCGGATAACAAAAATGATTTAAATGATTTCATGGGTTATTTTATTTATTGGTTTAGAAACAAGTAACGGTGTTAGTAGGGGTACAGTTTAAAAAGGTGCACAAAAAAAAGAGAGGTGCCTAACACTTTTGCAGACACCTCTCGTATTTTCAACCTGTAAACCAATCATTTGTACGATCGTGCCTACATTTGGTTGCAATGTTCAGTAAAAAAATGTTAATAAAGTTAAAAGGCTTCAGCAAAAGCGAAATAAAAACCACTTACACCATCACCGATTCCATAGTCAATTCTAATATTTGCTCTATCTGATTTGTTGACCATAAACCGTAATCCGGCACCAGCAGCCCACTTAAAATCACCCATATCGAATTTTGATAATTCACTCGCTACATCACCCATAGCTGAAAACACTGTAAATCCCAATTTAGGTAATACTTGATATCTGTATTCCCCTTGTAAGGCCATTTGCTGATTATCGCGATAACGGCCATTGTAATAGCCACGCATGATCATGTCACCACCCATCAAAGCCATTTCCCTGAAAGGAACATTAGAACTATTAAACTCACCAAAAAACTGTGCTGCTAGAACGGACTTATCAGTTAGGCCCCAGAATTTTCTTAAATCTACTGTATACCTGTTATAGGTAAAATCGCTGCCAAATGCCTGTTGATGATGAAATGAAGCTACGTTTAAAAACATGCCTTCCGTTGCGTTTAAAACATTATCCCTATTGTCATAGACCACTGAAAAGCCGATGGCTGCATTTTTCCCTGTTTGTGACTCGAGTAATGGCTTATCAGCAATTAAAAACTTAGGTTCAAAGTCAAGGTCATATAAATCTGTATACCTTACTTGCAAACCCGCAAAAAGATGGTTGCGCACTTTTTTTAATACGCGCTCTCTAAATTCAAAGACCTGATATTCAAGATCTTCTTCAAAATCTTCGTTGGTATCATTACCAATCCCATAATAAAATATTGGGAAGTCATAGTAATTTAATGCTCCATTGAAAACCCATTCCTCGTTTTTAGTGAAGATGTTATGGCTAGTCTCAAAGATTATTTGGTCATTTAAAGTATAAGCGCCCAACACCTGAACATTAGATGCCCTGGTAGTAGTTTTATCACCAAGGTTAAAAATTCCTGTAGTTAGCGCACCATAACCAAGCCTGGTTTCTGGTGTATAGAAAATTGCTGGCAGCGGTATAATTCTGAGATTCTTTTGCGTTTCTAATGAATCCGCACTTTGACCGAACATATCGTTAAAAAAAACGATACACATAGCTACTACAAAAAGGCCTCTCATTTATTTTGATACTTTAAAAGCACCTTCCATGCATTTTGCACCTCACCTTCCAATAGGCAATTCTTTGCGATTTGATGCGCCTCAAGCTTATTTTCAATACTTAAATCAGCGGTAAATTCATCAATTTCTTCAGCTGTAGGCAGTGATTCCACATTGCCCAATCTGCCCAAATCATTTCCGGAAAGTATGGTGCTATTCCTAATGCCCTCAGGTATTGAATCTACTCCAATGCCTAATGATGTTAAAGGTTTTGCGATTTCAAAAAGTGAATCTCCATTGGCTCGTGCATACCAGTTGCCACCCATTCTTGCCACAGCATCCAATTTAAACGGATCAATTGTTCCGTTTTCATCTAAAATATCTTCGCTCACGTGTGCCAAAAGCACTTCGCAAATCACCAGGTTGCCTGCACCTCCTTGATCGCCAAGTGGTTTTACTTCAATTACCTTGCACTCAAAACTTACGGGTGCCTCTTTTACTCTTGGTGGCCTAACAAGTTCAGATTTTTCTTGGGTAAATCCTGCCTTTTCAAATTCATTGGTGCCTTTAGGGTATTCAGTACTGGAAAGGGACATTTGCTCCACCATCGCATAGTTTACGATATTAATGACCACCTCATCAACTTCTAACACATTTTCATAGGTGTGTTTGGTGGTATTATCCCTTCCTCTTCGTGCCGGAGAAAAAACTAATATAGGTGGGTTAGCCCCAAAACAGTTGAAAAAACTAAATGGACTAAGGTTTACATTCCCTTCTTTATCAATCGTACTGGCAAAAGCAATAGGGCGTGGTGCCACAGCTCCCAATAGATATTGGTGCATTTTAGGAACCGGAATTTCTTTAGGATCGATACGTAGCATAGCCTTTATTTCGCAGGTAACACTTTGCTTCTTACTTCACCAAAACCTATACGTACACCATCCTTTTCAGCATGGCCTTTCATAATCACGGTATCACCATCTTCGATGAACTTGCGCTCAGAGCCATCGCTCAGCTTAATAGGTTTTGTGCCTTTCCAGGCTAACTCCAACATGGAGCCATATGAATCTTCTGTAGACCCCGAAATGGTTCCGGAAGCATACATATCACCCACCTGTATATTGCAACCATTTACTGAATGATGTGCCAATTGCTGATTAACATTCCAATACATATACTTAAAATTACTCTTACAGATAAGATTTTCTTCACCCCCGTCTGGCTGAAGATAAACTTCTAAGTTAATATCGAAGTTTTTATTCCCTTTAAATTCCAAATAAGGCAATACGGCAGGTTCTTGTTTTGGCGTAGGTACCCTGAATGGCTCCAAGGCATCCATAGTAACAATCCATGGAGAAATTGAAGAAGCAAAGTTTTTGGCTAAGAATGGCCCAAGAGGCACATATTCCCAAACTTGCACATCCCTGGCTGACCAGTCGTTAAACAATACAAAACCAAAGATATAGTCTTCCGCTTCCTTCGTGCTGATACTATTGCCTAAACCATTTTCTTTACACGTTATAAATGCTGTTTCCAGCTCAAAATCCAATCTTTTCGAAGGACCAAAAGACGGCTTATCAGCATCAGGAGCTTTTGTTTGACCTTTAGGCCTGTGAATATTTACTCCTGAAGGTATAATAGAAGAAGCTCTTCCATGATAACCAACAGGAATATGTTTCCAATTTGGCAGAAGTGCGTTATCCGGATCACGAAACATTGTACCCACATTTGTGGCATGTTCAATACTTGAATAAAAATCTGTATAATTTTGAACCTTTATAGGCATTAACATTTCTGCCTCCTCTTTATGGATGATGGCCAGTTCACTGGCCGGCTTATTATCACGTAATTCGCCATTATTGGCTTCCAATAATTCCGCAATGCGGTTGCGCACCTTGCTTGTAACTTCTTTACCCAGGCCAATAAAATCATTCAGATATTGTTGATTAAAAACACCTGAGGATAAACCCAATCCATCCAAAAATCCATTTTCGTGCAGATATGTTAAATCCACAATGTAATCACCTATTGCAACACCAGCACCCGGAGTAAGATACTCAGTCTTAAAAATGCCAAATGGTAGGTTCTGGATTGGAAAATCAGAATTTTTGGGTACTTCAACCCACGATTTTAAAGAGGGATCGTTTGCGTTTATCATACTATCTGTTTTTTGCCGTGCAAAGTTAGGGTTTTAACCAGAGTATTAAAACCTGTAATCTTCAATAGATGAATCGTTCTGTTCCGCTAAACATATTAATTTCCTAGTTTTGCAGATTCAAATTTCACAAGTAAAAACATATGTCATTATCAACAAAATATGACCCGTCATCGGTAGAAAATAAGTGGTACAAGCAATGGATGGACAAAGGTTTCTTTCACTCTGAGCCTAATCCTGACAAAGAGCCGTATTCAATAGTCATTCCACCACCAAACGTGACAGGTGTATTGCACATGGGGCATATGCTTAACAATACCATTCAGGATGTACTCATTCGTAAAGCCAGAATGGAAGGCAAAGAAGCATGCTGGGTGCCTGGCACAGACCATGCATCCATCGCTACGGAAGCCAAAGTAGTACGCATGCTTCGTGAAAAAGGCATAAAAAAAAGTGACCTGACTCGTGATGAATTCCTTAAACATGCCTGGGAATGGAAAGAAAAATATGGCGGTATCATCCTCGAACAACTTAAAAAATTAGGTGCATCGTGTGATTGGGAAAGAACCTCATTCACAATGGATGACCATTACTACAAGGCAGTTATTCGTGTTTTTGTTGATTTATACAACAAAGGCTATTTGTACAGAGGTTTACGAATGGTAAACTGGGATGTAGAAGCACAAACCACAGTTTCTAACGAAGAGGTTTTGTATCGCGAGGGAGGAGAAAAGTCGAAGCTATATAAAGTAAAATACCAAATTAAAGATTCGGATGAATCTGTAACTATTGCCACTCAGCGGCCTGAAACTATTTTAGGTGACACGGCTATTGCAGTGAATCCAAATGATGACCGTTTCAAACATTTAATAGGCAAAAAGGCATTAGTGCCATTTATCAATAGAGAGATTCCAATTATTGGTGATGAGTATGTGGAGTTAGACTTTGGAACAGGCTGCCTGAAAGTTACGCCAGCACATGATCCTAATGACTATGAAATTGGTTTGCGCCATAACCTTGAAGTTATCGATACAATTAATCTCGATGGTACTTTAAATGAAAAGTGTGAAGTTCCTGCTTACGTGGGTCGAGACAGGTTCGAAATCAGAAAGCAAATCATCAAGGATCTTGATGCCGCAGGTATATTAATGGGTGACGAAGAGTTTGTAACCCGTATTGGAAGATCTGAAAGAACTGATAGTGTAGTAGAGCCAAAACTCTCGCTTCAATGGTTCATAAATATGAAGGAAATCTCCAGGAAAGCTCATGCAGCTGTTATGGAGGATGAAGTTGTATTGCACCCTGCAAAATTTAAAAACACATATAACCACTGGATGGAAAATGTGAAAGACTGGTGTGTATCACGTCAGTTATGGTGGGGGCAGCGAATACCGGCTTATTACTATGGTGATGGAGAGAATGACTTTGTTGTTGCTGAGACAATAGAAGAAGCCGTTACACTGGCGCAAGAAAAATCAGGTAATAAGGCGTTAACAATCAATGATCTAAAACAAGACGAGGATGTACTCGATACCTGGGCATCCAGTTGGTTGTTTCCCTTAGAAGTTTTTAAAGGGTTTGATGATAAATACTTTAAAGATGGTAAAATTTTGGCTGGTGCCAATAAGGAGTTGGATTACTATTATCCGACAGCCACGCTCGTAACCGCTCCTGAAATACTATTTTTCTGGGTAGCACGAATGATTATTGCAGGTTATGAATACACAGGAAAGAAGCCTTTCAACGATGTTTATCTGACTGGTATCGTACGCGATAAGCAACGCAGAAAGATGTCAAAATCATTAGGCAACTCACCCGACCCGCTAGATTTAATTGCTCAATACGGAGCAGATGCGGTTAGAACAGGCATGCTATTTAGTTCACCAGCTGGTAACGATTTACTGTACGATGAGAAGCTAATTGAACAAGGCAGAAACTTTGGAAACAAGATATGGAATGCCTTTCGATTGGTGCAAGGCTGGGAAGTAGATAACTCACTTTCAGGAGAAGATAATAAAGCAGCTATTGCATGGTTTGATGCCAAATTCAATCAGACCCTGGAAGAAGTGGAAGATCACTTTAAGAAATTTCGCATTAGCGATGCGTTGATGGCAACTTATAAACTGATCTGGAATGACTTCTGTTCGTGGTATTTAGAAATGATAAAACCAGAATATCAAAAACCAATAGATGGAGCAACTAAAGAAGTAACCATAAGTTTCTTTGAAAAGATAGTGAGATTGTTGCATCCGTTTATGCCTTTTATCACTGAAGAACTGTATCAAGAGCTAGGTGATAGAAAAGGTGATGATTTTATTATCGTAGCCCAATGGCCAAAAGCACAATCATATTCAGCCGATATTTTAAAAGAAGCCGAATTAGCATTTGAGATAATCGGAAATGTGAGAAACACTCGAAATGCCAAACAAATTGCGCCAAAAGAAGCCCTTGAGCTTAAAGTGAAAACGTCAAACTTCGGCAAATACAATTCATTTCAAGGCGTAATTTCTAAGCTTAGTAACTTGTCATCATTTGAAGCTACATCTGAAAAAGTGGAAAACAGCTCAAGTTTTGTATTGAAAGGTGATGAATTCTTCATCCCATTGGCTGGGGCAGTTGATATGGATCTGGAGAAAGAAGAAATGCAAAAGGAGCTGGACTATACTAAAGGCTTCTTAAAAAGTGTGGAGAAAAAACTAAGCAATGAGCGATTCGTCCAAAATGCGCCTGAACAAGTAGTGGCTATGGAAAAAAAGAAAATGGAGGATGCTCAGGCCAAGATTAAAGTGTTAGAGGCGAGTTTGGCGAGTATGGCTTAATTTTTAATCAATATTATGAGGAATATACTACTTGCAATATTTTTATTTTTTGCTAGCCATACCTTTTCACAAACTAAATTAGAATGGGGTTCTGAAGTAGTACTTAGTTTAAATAATTTTAAATCTGAACAAACTGAGATTAACAACAAATTAGAATCTAATTTTATTCAAACAGGAGCCTACATGAATTTTAATTATCAAATGAGTAATTATGAATTCATGTTTACAAAAAACTTCAACTCAAAGGTAAGTACTGATTTTATAGAGTCAATGGCCGTAATATCTGCTGTTGACTCAGCCACTGCTAATTACATGGTTTCTTTTGCACAGTATAATTTTGATTTGACCGAGCTATATGCTCGGAAATTCAGAAAAGAACTTTACGAATCGAAAGGGGCATTTACAAGTTCAGATTTTTTCCTTCCAATTTTTGAGAAATATCAAAGCGAACTATCCACTGAAAATGCACGTGTTTCAAAGCTTACGGAATTAGGGAGAAATAAAGAGCTTCTTGAATACGAGAGGAAATTAGTGCTGTCTCAAATTCAAAGTCTGAATGAGTTTTGTAAAACTTGCAACCCTCGAAAATTAAAGAAAAATAAAAATTAGTTCTTGGTCGATTCCCTCAATATCAATTCAGATGCCAGGGGTTCGTGGGAAATCCTGGCATCCTTATTTTTAATCATTTGAAGTAAATACCCTACTGATTTTTCGCCAATCTCAAATAAATGATGACTCACTGTACTTAATCTGGGCTCTACAACTTTAGATACAGGATAATTACCAAAACCAATCACTGAAATTTGTTCAGGAATTTTATAACCTAATTTCTTTAATACAAGAATAGCCTGAACGCCTAAATCGTCATTAACGGCAAACACTCCATCCAGATTGGCATTGGCTTTCAAAATCTTTTTTAGGGCACCTTCCACATTATGCCTATCAAAATCACAATATTCAATTAAATTCTGTTTAACAGGAATATCATTAGCTCTGAGCGCCTCCTTATAGCCATTGAGCCTATTCTTGGCATTTTGCATATTTTTTGGCCCTGCCAAATGGGCAATATTTTGTGCCCCCCCATTAATTAAATGCTTGGTAGCCATTAAAGCTCCATTAAAATCATCTGCCTCTACCTGTGTTGTATCTATGGAAGTGTCTGTTCTGTCAAATAAAACAACTGGCATTTCATCCATTACCTGCTTTACATGATTTAACTTATTTGTTCCTTTAGAAATGGCCATTAATATTCCGTCAACCCTGCCATTAGACAAGGATTCCATGTACTTAATTTCATTTGCCTCCTCTTCATCGGTTTGGCAAATTAGCAATTGATATCCGGCATCAGATGCCGCTTTTTGCATACCACTTATCACTCTTGAATAGAAGTAGATACCAATGTTTGGAACCACCACGCCCAGGCAATAGGTTTTGTTAATCCTAAGGCCTGCGGCTACGTTATTCCTTCTATAATTAAATTTTTTGGCAACCGCTTTAACCGCCTTAATCGTCTCTTCATTAATTTGCGGGCTATCATTCAATGCTCTGGAAACAGTAGAAACTGAAACCCCTAAGGCTTTTGCGATATCTTTAATTGTGGTAGCCATAATCTCAAATTTAGTGTAATAGTAGCAAGCAGTGGGTTAAAAATGAACTATCACTATTAATTTATTATTAAATTTTACTTATGGAGGTTCAAAATAAACCCAATTAACAAATTATTAATAGGTAATTACCCCAATGAGCCTAAAATCTTGCAGCCATAAGTAGGCTAAGATCCTTATGCTTAAGGCCGAATTTCCTGGCAATGTATTCGTTGGTAAGACTCCCTTTGTAAGTGTATACTCCTTTCATAAACCAGCTGTGAGCAAAAATCATCTCTTCTACACCCCCTTCTTCGGCAGCCCTTAGAATGGTAGGTGTGAAAATATTGCTTAATGCACTTGTGGCTGTGTGCGCTACTCTGGAGGCAATATTTGGCACACAATAATGAATAACATCGTATTTTCGATAGACAGGATCTTTTAACGAAGTAAGTTCAGAGGTAGCAATACACCCACCTTGATCAATGCTTAAATCTATGATTAGCGAATCAGGTTTCATGGCAGCCACCATCTCTTCAGAAACAACATGGCGTGCGCGACCTTTTTCGGCTCTAAGAGCCCCTATCACTAAATCAGCAGATTTCAAAGATTCGGCAAGTGTAACAGTATCAATTGTTGAAGTATAAATTTGGTGACTTAGCGTCTGTTTTATCCTTCTAAGCTTGTAAATATGATTATCAAATATCTGTATTTCAGCCCCTAACCCTCTTGCCACCCGTGCTGCGAATTCTGCCACAGTTCCTGCACCGATGATTACAACTTTGGTTGGTGGCACTCCTGTAATTCCTCCTAAAATAATTCCTTTACCTCCATTGGCACAACTTAAATACTCCGAAGCAATGGACATTACAGTATTACCTGCTATTTCACTCATTGCCCTGATAATGGGCATTCCGCCAACTTTATCTTGTATAAATTCAAAGGCTAAGGCAGTTATGTTTTTCTTATTCAATGCATTAATATAATCAGGAGATTGGTTGCCCAACTGAATGGCTGATATTAATATCTTGCCTTTAGTTATCAATTCTATTTCCTCAAGTGTTGGAGGTTCAATCTTCAGTATTACATCTGCCTTGTAGATTTCATCTTGTGAGTAAACAATTTTAGCCCCGGCATCTGCGTACTGCTTATCACGGAACTTACTGCCCTCCCCAGCATTGGTTTCAATCCAGATTTCATGACCGTTGTTTACAAGTAATTCTACTGAATCAGGGGTAAGGGTTATTCTCTTTTCCTGCATAGAAATCTCATTAGGCAGACCAATGAGAAACGATTTTTTTCCTCGCTTAACTTCTGCTAGCTTCTCTTGTGTGTATAGGCTTGTTTTTGAAGCCAGTTGAGCAAATCCTGATTGAGATTTTTTAGTCATGGCGTGTTAGTTCGATCATTCGTTGACCAGCATCTCCCACTTGTATGGAGATCATTAAAAAATTACTTTCGGGAAGAAGGTTTGGTATTTTGGATGACCATTCTATAAAGCAATAATTGCCGGATTCAAAGTATTCTTCAGTTCCTATATCCATTGCTTCCTCCTCATCATTTATTCGATAAAAATCAAAATGATAGATAGTTCCATTGTTTCCAGTAAGATACTCGTTTACAATGGAATAGGTAGGGCTTGTCACTCTATCACCCACTCCGAGCTGCGCACATAACACCTTTATCAGTGTAGTTTTTCCTGCCCCCATTTGCCCCTCGAAAATCCAAAACTTGATCTCCCCGGCAAATTCAATAATTTGACTGGCTACACTTTTCAACTCTCCGATATCCCGACAAACTATATTTTGCCGAGATATTGCACTATTTACCATATTTCGAATTTAACGAAATTATCGGAATTATCATTTCTTCCATCGATACTCCGCCATGCTGAAAAGTATCTTTATAGTAGTTAACGTAGTAATTAAAATTATTAGGATACGCGAAAAAATTATCCTCGGCTGCAAAAACATAGCTAGTGGATACGTTGAGCTTTGGAAGAAAATATCGCTCAGGTTTAGGCACTTCAATGACATCATTACCCGAAGTATAACCCAAATTTTTACCTTGTTTATACCGTAGATTGGTGTTTGTATTTCTATCACCCACAATTTTAAAAGCCTTCTTCACTCGTATCGTACCATGATCTGTTGTTACTATTAATTTCGATCCGCTTTCTGCAATGAGCCGAAGCGCCTCTAACAATGGTGAATGCTCAATCCATGATTTAGTTATTGAACGATAGGCTGACTCATCAGGAGCAAGCTCCCTAATCATGGCCATATCTGTTCTAGCGTGAGAGAGCATATCAACAAAATTATAGACGATAACATTTAGGTCATTGGTGAGCATATTGTTGATGTTATCA